>NZ_JASCOY010000031.1:0-60287 GCF_029960075.1 Pseudomonas sp. PS02290 | reverse complement strand
CGCGATGGCGGTATACCAGCCGACATCATCGTCACAGGCAGATCGCAATCGCGAGCAAGCTCACTCCTACAGGGATAGGTTCAGCCGGAACATTTCAACCGACCGTTTACCCTGTTTTCCTTAGTTGCTCTTCACCGCGTAGTCAGGCTTTTTGTCGTTGCCCGGAATGAACGGGCTCCACGGCTGGGCGCGAATCGGTTCTTTGGTCTGCCAGACCACGTTGAACTGACCGTCGGCCTTGATCTCGCCGATCATCACCGGCTTGTGCAGGTGGTGGTTGGTTTTGTCCATGGTCAGGGTGAAGCCCGACGGCGCGGCGAAGGTCTGGCCGGCCATGGCTTCGCGGACTTTATCCACGTCGGTGGACTTGGCTTTCTCCACCGCTTGCGCCCACATGTGGATACCCACGTACGTGGCTTCCATCGGGTCGTTGGTCACGGCCTTGTCGGCGTTCGGCAGGTTGTGCGCCTTGGCGTAGGCCTTCCAGTCGGCGACGAACTTGGTGTTGACCGGGTTCTTCACCGATTCGAAGTAGTTCCACGCGGCCAGGTTGCCCACCAGCGGCTTGGTGTCGACGCCGCGCAATTCTTCTTCGCCGACCGAGAACGCCACCACCGGTATGTCGGTGGCTTTCAGGCCCTGATTGCCCAGTTCCTTATAGAACGGCACGTTGGAGTCGCCGTTGACGGTGGAGATCACAGCGGTTTTGCCGCCTGCCGCGAACTTCTTGATGTTCGACACGATGGTTTGGTAATCGCTGTGACCGAACGGGGTGTAGACCTCTTCGATGTCCTTGTCCGCCACACCTTTGGAGTGCAGGAACGAGCGCAGAATCTTGTTGGTGGTGCGCGGGTAGACGTAGTCGGTGCCCAAGAGGAAGAAGCGCTTGGCCGCGCCGCCGTCTTCGCTCATCAGGTATTCAACCGCAGGAATGGCCTGCTGGTTAGGCGCGGCACCGGTGTAGAACACGTTCGGCGACATCTCTTCGCCTTCGTACTGCACCGGGTAGAACAGCAAGCCGTTCAGCTCTTCGAAGACCGGCAACACCGACTTGCGCGACACCGAGGTCCAGCAACCGAACACCACGGCGACCTTGTCCTGGGTCAGCAACTGGCGACCTTTCTCCGCAAACAACGGCCAGTTCGACGCCGGGTCGACCACCACAGGCTCGAGCATCTTGCCGTTGACGCCGCCCTTGGCGTTGATTTCATCGATGGTCATCAGCGCCATGTCCTTGAGCGAGGTCTCGGAGATGGCCATGGTGCCGGACAAAGAATGCAGAATGCCGACCTTGATGGTCTCGGCCGCCTGAGCGGTCCAGGTCAAACCCATCGCTGCGATCGATGCAGACAAAGTGAACGCTTTCAGCAAACTACGACGCTTCATTGGCTAGCTCCATTCTTTGATTTTTTTAGATGACGGCTGTTGGCGGTGCAGAGTTGAGTCTGCTTAGGCTTTAGCAAACGCTGGGCCAAGGCCGCGCTCGTCGCAAAGTGGACTGAAAACGTCGCCTGCACGGGGCGCCCCGCACCAATGTGGATCGGTGCGAGTCAGGTGGTGCGTCAGGTGCGCCCAACTGGTGCGATCCCTTTGGAGCCGCAAGGCTGGGTGGTCTGACGCGATTGGCGAGAAGGGCTACCTCACAAAAAGCTCACGCTCGCCGGTGAACAGATCGAATGTTTCATACACCAGCCTGTCCGGCGCGGTGAAATAGGCGAACATTTCTCCGTTCACCTCTCTGAACGCCCGGAGTTGCAGGCGGGTGCCGGGCGGGATGGCGACGTGATCACCGAGAAAACCCGAGAACATGTTTTTCTTCGGCACCGACGGCGCGAAGATCAGAAACACCGGATGCGTATTGCTCGGCGCCGGGTCAGTCACGAAGCTGTCCAAGCTCCAGCGCACGGCATTGGTTCGGCTGATCGACGCCGATTGCACGCCCGCATCCACGAACACCGCACCGAGCTCGCGTCGCAATTGCTGCAGGCTCTCGTCTGTTACGTGCGCGGCGCGGAACGCATCGCCTTTCCATGAGCGCAGGCGGTGGAACTGGTTGAGGAATGCCTGCGTGCGGGGTGTTCGCGCGCCGCTTCTCAAGAGTCGGTTGATCTCGGCCGAGCCCCCTTCGATATAGTCGAGCAGTTCGGGGTAGAGCTCCGCTTTGGCGTGGTTCGCGAGGGCCAGGAAGCGCGGTTCATCAAGGGACGGTTCAGTGATGGAAATGCCTTCGATTGGAGTAGGCCATCCGTTGAGTAATCGGCTCAAGTCATGCCGGGCCTGTCGGTCGGCCTGTGGACTCAGGCGCACGACCGGTTGCGAGACCTTCTTCCAGCCCCCGGCGCTTGACCGGACGACATATTCATCCTCATGAATCAGTAGCGCCGGATTACGAGGATAGGGGCGATACAGGCGAGATCGTCCGAACAGGTTGAAGCGTCGACCCACGTAACCCGTTTCAGAGCCGAAGGTGATTTCGGTGAATTTGTTCGGGTCCAGCCGCGTGACCATGCCCGACTCCGCAAAGAAGGGCGCACCAGCGGGTGACAGCATATAGCCGATTTGCACCTGCCCATGGCGTCCGGTGCGGCGGACCAGATGCGGGCGTTTTATCATCGCCAGTTGAGGCCCCTTCAGCGCCGCGGCACTTGCCTGACCGATCCCGGCAGTCAGCAAATAACCGGCCGCGTCCATAAACTCTTGGGCTGCACCCTCCCAGTCGTCTTCATCCACTTTTTGAAAACCGCTCCAGGCGTTGTAAAGGCCCAGCCCCAGTGCGAGCGGAACCATGACCGGCGGGGGCAACAGCAGCAGTGCGATGCTCACGACCATGTCGAATACCTGCTTTCGGGAATTGCCACCACCAGGCTGGACCAACAGGGATTTCGCTTCTTCTTTCAGTTGGCGGATCCTGATCCTGAAATGCTCGTCAAACAGGTCGCCGGTCTGCGTCACGAAGACCACTGGCTTTATCAAATGGGACGGGGCGGGAAATGGACCTGGCAGCGACGTCAACGCGTCTGGAAAGCGCCAGTGCTTGAGCCACTCCTCATAATCGAGCATCACCCGGGCCAGGCGCCTGTCGGCCAATGGCATCAACCTCGCCACGTAGGATTTGTACACGTCTTGTTCCAGAAACGCCTGGGTGAGATGGAACATGCTGTCAAAGGTGCGGAACACCACGTTATCCGGCGCGTTAAGCGTGCAAAGGGTCAGAGGCCCCCTGTCGAATTTGCCGACCGGGGCAATCAGCATGATGTCCGGGATTTTTACCCCGCTGATCTGCAGTAATCGCACCTCGATCCTGACCCCGCCCACCCCCTGACGCCGCTGCGAATCGGGACCGTCCAGTACCGCTTTGATCCACGCCAGCCGGTTTTCAGGAAAGCCGTTCAGCTCACTCTCGATATACGCCATGCCCAGGCGCGCCAACAGCAACTCGCGGTGCTGGTGCTTCAACTGGTCAGCGAAATCAGAGTGGTCAAAGTGTTCGGCAAGGTAGTCATCCAGTCGCTTTGGCATGTCGATTCGCGCCAGCAGCTCGCGCGTGAATTCTGCGGAGAGACCCGGTACTTCTGCACCGTGCCCGTCTGCAGCCCGCAACTCGCTGGCATCCTGAGCGGTCACCCGCAGTGCGTTGTCGTGGGCCAGGGCGTGCAGTGAGAAGGTCTGCGAGTGAGTCTCGGTTTCCATCACGGTGATAGGGTAAAAGCGCACCGGGATGGGCTGGTGGAACATCGCCGTTACCAGAATCTGTCGGGGCGACAGTTGAATGTTTTTCTCCGCCAGTGCGGCGCTGACCGTCGCATCGGCGTAAGCCCTCAGGACGTGCAGGCTGTCAGCTTGTGGTGTGTTGAAGTGATCAAGGCTGATGCGCCGGATTGCGCGGATCGCCTGCGCGTACACCTTCGCGTGTCGCGCCCATTCGACGTGCTGATCTTCATTCATCCGTTGCCACCACTCAGGCATCTGCTCGCGCACCACATCGCAATCCAGCAGGCGCTCGATGCGGTGGTTATCGAACAGCTGTTCCGAGGCCATCAGCTCGAAAATCAGCCGCTGGAATGAGGGTTGATCCAGCCTGAGGGACTGGGCGATTTTCACCGCGTGATCAAAGTCGGCCTTCTGTTTGATGATCTGCAATGTCAGCAGCAGGCTCATGAAATTGTTGCCCAGCCTCTGCAAGCTCCAGCGCAGAGCGGGCTGCGCGTTTTCAACGCCGGGAAGCGCCAGTGCCACTACGTCATCGAGCGTGAGATGGCTCAGCAGCCGACCGCGTTGAGTGTCCTCGGCAAGGCGTCGGGTGAGAGTCTCGGTGAGCTGATGCAGTGAATCGAATCGCTCCAGGCTGTCGGCGGGGGTGTACAGAATGACCTCGCCCAGTGACGCGTCGTCGGTTGCCGGAACCTGATCGCTGCGTTGTTCGGTGATCACAAACGTGCCGGTCAGAGGAAACAGCGGACCGTCGCTCCTACCCAGCGACAAGCTGAACACATCGTATTTCTGCAACGGCTCGGGCGAGGTGTCGACGCCGTAATCCAGCGTGTCGTTAAGCATGCTGTGAAGATGCGGCTGAAACTGGCCGCGCTCGACACGCATCTGGCCTTCCAGCCTGAGCAGTTGAACCCGGTCGGCGAGAAAGTCATCGCGCCGGGTTTTGCCGGAAGGCTGAATCTCTGCCCAGTGATCCGAGAGCCGTTGCTTGTACCGCTCGGCCAGCGTTTGTGCGACGGAGGCGTACAAAGTGGCCAGCGCGTCGCGGTCCAGTCCGCCAAGGGAGGGCGTGTCAGCCGAAGGAAACTCTGTGGCGTAGAGCCCGGCAGACTCGACGTCCTGCCATTCAAAGAGCCCGGTGAAATGGGCTACCAGGCTGGCAAGCAGCGCGTAACTGCTGATGGTCGCCGTTGCGGCAGGTTGCGGGTTTCGCTCTCGGCAGACGAGCCGCGCACTGGCGCAATCAACCACAAGACCGGGATGGGACAGGCGAAGGCATTCGGCAAACGTCTGTTCAAGGGCCTGGGTGAAATCGGGCAGCTCGTAGCGTGTCAGCGCGGGGCTGTCAGCGATGGGTGTGGAGGTGGACGTAGTTGAGGGAGTGACGGTTGTGGGATTCATGGTGCCTGTTCATTGCATGGGGGATGATTCGCAGAACCGTTGGGTTCGGCAACTCATTGCATGGAGTCAGGGCTTGGGGCGTGCGTCTGTAGGCACTCTCTGGCCTGAGCGCGAAGGGAAAGCGACCAGGCAAGTAGGATTTTTCGGGGAAGAAAGGCAGCGCTCAGTGAGCAGATAAAACAGGTGCGGAGCCTGAAACCCGAAATGAGGAGGAATTCATCACTAAACCACCCAAAAGAGGTTCCAGGCCCCGCGAGACGCAATCTAAGCTGTTGTCGCCATTTTGGCAAAGCGCGAACGCACTATTCGATCGAGCAGCCACACCGCCAGCATCGAAACGCCCACCAGTGGGAAGGCCACGCCCAGCACGATCATCACTGCCGTCGCAGTTTTCCAGCGCGGCAAGTCATGGCGCAAAGGCGGAACGCCAAAGCCGTTCTGCGGGCGACGCTTCCACCAGATCACGATTCCGCTCACCGAACTCAGCAGCACCATCAGGCAGATGAACAGAATCAGCAGCTGGTTCACCCAGCCGTACATCTTGCCTTCGTGCAGCATCACGCCCAGTTCAGTGGCCTTGGACACCGTGCTGTAATCGCTGTAACGCACATCCGCCAGCACCTTGCCGCTGTACTGATCGACGTGCAGCGTGGCGTCATTTCGCGGGTCGTCGGCGAATACGGAAACGGTGAATACGCCGTCAGCCGTTTTCGGTTGGGTGATGCTGTAGCCCGGCTCGATATGGTGCGCCTTGGCAATGTCCACCACTTGCTGAAGGGAGATGCCCGGCGCTGCGGGAGCGCTGGACATGTGCATGTGATTCATGTGCTCGGCGTGATCCCCGGACGACACCGGCATCGGCGTGTTTTCCATGGCCCACGGCACGGTCTGTATGCTCGCGCTGTTCAAGGCGCCCGCTTGCTTATCCGACTTGGGTACGTCATTCCACATGGCCGCCGGAAAAGTGTTCCACACGTCGGCGTAGACCTTTCCCCACATGCCGGTCCAAGTCATGCCGCTCAGCAGCATGAACAGCAGCGCCACCGAACCCCAGAATCCGGTCACCGCGTGCAGGTCGCGCCAGAGAATGCGACCACGCGCGGTGAGGCGAGGCCAGAGCACGCCGGCCGGTGATCGCCCTCGTGGCCACCACAGATACACACCTGAAACCACCAGCACGATGCCCCAGCCAGCGGCCAGTTCCACCAGCCGGTCACCGACGGTGCCAATCATCAGTTCGCCGTGCAGTTCGCGCGCGATGGCTTGCAGGTTTTGCTTTGCGTCCTGGGTACCGAGCACCGTGCCGCTGTACGGATCGATGAACACGTTCACGTCGCGGCCGTCGTTTTTGACCACGAACTGCGCGCTGCCCTCGGCGTTCAGCGGCGGCAGGTACTTGCTCACTTGCGCCTGTGGATAAGCCGTCAGCACGCGGCTTTGCAGGTCATCGGCACTGAGTGAGTGGTGCGCGGGTTTGACTGTCAGCAGGTCGCTGTACATCAGCGTGTCGAGCTGAGGCTTGAACAGGTAAATGATCCCGGTGACCGCCAGCAGGATCATGAACGGCGCGACGAACAGGCCGGCATAGAAATGCCATCGCCATGCCAGGTTGTAGAAAGACACATTCGGTTTGGACATGGTGCAACGCTCCCGTCAGGGAAAACACGGCGCAACCCGCTGGCGGCCGGGAAGCCGTCAGCGGGTACGAATCAATTTGTGGTGTTCAGGCGACTGACGAGAGGGGTGGCGCGCGACTGCGAGCGTTGGGGAAGACGTTGCGCTGGGCGTGGCCGTGTTGCGGGGCCTCGTTGTAGAAGTCCGCGGGCTTAGGCGGGATCGGCGCCAATACGGCCACGGTTTTGGTCAGCGCCGGGCAACTGAACAGCAGCGTGCAATAGCCGCACTTGGCCCAGATGACGTGATCGACGCCGGCGCTTTGCTCGGCCTTGGCGTGACTACTGTGTTCGCCTGCGCCCATGTCCATGGACATGTCCATCGACGCCGACATGTCCATCTCGCCATGCATCGACATGGAAGTCGGCGCGGGCATCGCCATGCCGCTGTGATGCTCCATCGGCATGGATTGCGAGATCAGCGGACCGATGAAGATCATCAGCATGGCGAACAGGCTCAGCCAGGCGCCCTGCGGATGACGAGGGGCGGTGGCGGATCTGGCGCGGGTCGCGGGCAGGCGGTTCAAGTGGAGTGGTGTCGGTATTCAGCGGGTCAGTGGGCGTGGGCCGGAGCGGCAGCAACCGGTGGTTGTTTCAGTACCACGACGTCAACGGTCAGGTCGCCCGCTTTTTGAAAGTGCAGGGTCAGCGGGAAGGTCTGGCCGTCGATGAGTCGGGTGCGGTCTTTCAGATCCAGCAGCATGACGTGATAGGCCATGGGGGCGAATGTCACGGTGCCACCGGCAGGGATATTCACCGTCTCGACGTGCTGCATCTTCATCAGGCCGTCCTGGCTCACGTGTTGATGCAACTGGGCGGCACCGGCGATGGGGCTGTCGACCGCTTCCAGTCTGTCGGCGTCAGGTCCCTTGTTGGTGATCACAAAATACGCAGCGACGGTGGGCGCGTTGGTCGGCAGCGCCATGGACCATGGCTGCGCGACGGTCAGTTGCCCCTTGGTGTAATCCTGGGCTTCAACGAAACCGGCTGGCAGCGCGAGGGCGATCAGCAGGAGGATTTTGTTCAGCATCTACGCAGGTCTCCGGTTCATTCAGGTACGCGACGGCACGATCGGGACATCAGACCTTGGGCGATGCGTGAGGATTACGGTCAGGCCAGTGCTGACGTGGTGCCGCGCGCAGCACCAGCACCGCGACAGGGAAACGCACCGGCTCGACCAGGGCGAACAGTCCGAAACCGATGCGGGTCGGCACTGCAACCAGTGGCGTGGCGTGTGTGCAGCAGGCGCAGTGCTGCATGAAGGCGATGTCGGGGTGATAGGGTGATTGTCTGTCGATGACTTCAACGGGCGTCATGGCCAGTCGTGACGCGGCGCCAGTGCAGGCGCTCCCCCAGACCAGCCGCTCACCCTCGGGGCGCGGCATGGTCGGTGTCATCGGCATTGCCAGTACGCCGAACAGCAACGCGAAACAGGCCACCCAGGCAAAGGCCCGGCGCCGCTTCTGCGTGATGATTTGATCTTGTTGTTTTTTCATGTCGGCCATTTAGCCTGATCGGCCGCCAGATGTAAAAAGCCCGCCCGCGACGTTATGTCGCGCGGCGGGTTTGGTTCAGTCAGGGTTCAGCAGGGGTTCAGGCGGTGGAGGCGTGGAGTTTCAGGCCAAGGGCTTTGATGACTTTCATGATGGTGGCGAATTCGGGGTTGCCGTTTGTGCTCAGCGCTTTGTACAGGCTCTCTCTACCCAGCCCAGTATCACGTGCGATCTGAGACATGCCATAAGCCCGCGCGATGTTGCCCAGAGCTTTGCGTATGAGCACACCATCGCCATGGTCTTCTTCAAGGCACGCGTCCAGATAGCCTGCCATGTCTTCGGGTGTTTCCAGATATTCCGCTGCGTCGAACGGTTTGAATTCTTCTTTCATCATTGTTCCCTCGCCGTGAAGCGTTCCGCACAAAACACAAGGGAAGGTATCCCGGAGGATACATTTCCGATGTCAGGCGAGTCAGACGGTGGAAGTCAGACCGATCCGCAAACCCGGACGATTTTCACGGCATCTTTGGCATGCGTCAGCCAACGTCCCGCAACGCATCCAGCACCTCACCCACACTCCAGAACGCCTGGTCCGCCTCCGGCAACACCGGCCGCTTCAACACCAACACCGGCATCCCGCGTTCTCTCGCCACTTCCAGCTTCGGCTCGGTCGCGGTGCTGCCGCTGTTCTTGCTGATGAGGACGTCGATGTTGCGAGTCTCGAACAGCTCGCGCTCGTCCTCCAGGCGGAAAGGCCCGCGGGCGCCGATCACTTCACAGCGTTCGTTGCCGGGGTAGATGTCCAGGGCGCGCAGCGTCCAGAACTGATGGGCTGGAATCTCGTGCAGATGCTGCAAAGGCTCGCGGCCCAGGGTGAACAGGGGGCGTTGAAAGGGGGCGAGGGCGGCAATCAGTTCTGCCCAGTCCGCGACTTCGCGCCAGTCATCGTCTGGCCCCGGCTGCCACGCGGGTCGACGCAATGCCCAGCAGGGGACACCGGTCAGCTTTGCCGCCATGACAGCGTTCTGGCTCATCTGCGCAGCGTAAGGGTGCGTCGCATCCAGGATCAGATCGATGCCAGTTTGCTGTACGAAATTTGCCAAACCGTCAACACCGCCGAACCCGCCTACACGGACTTCACAGCGCAAGTCGGTGGGCACGCGACCCACGCCCGCCAGGCTGTAAATATGTTGAGGCCCCAGCGTGCGGGCGATCGCGAGCGCGTCGGTCACGCCGCCGAGCAACAGCACGCGTTTAATGGCTACCTTTTTCAAACGAAGCCCCCCGCATGCCCGACAATCCCGCCTTGCCGGTCGATGGCAAAAACCTCGACCTGAACCTGCGCCGGCACCACGCTGCGGGCGAAATTCAGCGCGTGCTGACACACCGCATCACCCAGCGCGATGCCGAAGGCGGAGGCCATGGCCAGCGCTTGCTGACTGGTGTTGGCCTCGCGAATGTTCTGTTGCAGCTCGGCATCGGCGCCCACATCGGCCGCCCATCGCGCAAGTTGATGCAGATCGATGCTGGAGTGCCGGCTGTGAAGGTCCATGTGGCCGGCCGCCAGTTTGCTGATCTTGCCGAAGCCGCCGCAGACACTGAGCCGCTCCACCGGAGTTTTGCGCAGGTGCTTGAGGACGGCGCCAACAAAGTCGCCCATCTCGATCAGCGCGATGTCGGGGATCTGATACATCCGACGCATCGTGTCTTCGCTGGCGTTGCCGGTGCAGGCGGCGATGTGCTGGTAACCGTTGGTGCGCGCGACGTCGATGCCTTGGTGGATCGACGCGATGTACGCCGCGCAGGAGAAGGGCCGAACGATGCCGCTGGTGCCCAGAATCGACAGCCCGCCAAGAATCCCCAGTCGCGGGTTCATGGTTTTCAACGCCAGTTCGCTGCCGTTTTCGACGCAGACCGTCACTTCAAACCCGCCGCCATAGCCGACCTCATGGGCCAGTTGCGTGAGGTGTTCGGCCATCATCCTGCGCGGCACCGGATTAATCGCCGGCTCGCCGACCCCCAGCACCAGGCCCGGGCGTGTAACGGTGCCGACCCCTTCGCCCGCGACAAAACGCACGCCCGGCTCAGGGATCAGCCTGACCTGAGCAGACACCAGCGCGCCATGGGTAACGTCCGGATCGTCCCCGGCATCCTTGAGCGTGCCGGCCTCGGCGCCGCCCGCAATCAGGCGGCAGAATTCCAGGCGCATCTGCACGCACTTGCCTTTGGGCAGCGTGATTTCGATCGCATCGTTGGTTTCGCCGGCCAGCAACAGGCGCGCAGCAGCGAGGGACGTCGCCGTGGCGCAACTGCCGGTGGTCAAGCCGCAGCGCAATGGCGCGGGTTGTTCGGCGGTTTCGTCGCGCATCAGGGTTTGATCGCTTCGAGCAGGGTGATCGGCAGCGCCTGACGCCAGGTGTCGAACTCGCCCAGCGGTTTGGCGTGGGCCAGATGAATGCGGGTCAGTTCACCGCCGTATTGCTCGCGCCAGTTCACCAGCACCGCCTCGCTTTGCAGCGTGACGGCATTGGCGACCAGCCGACCGCCCGAGCGCAGGTTTTGCCAGCACGCGTGCAGCACACCTTCACGCGTCACGCCGCCGCCGATAAAGATGGCGTCCGGTTGCTCAAGGCCTTCAAGGGCATCGGGCGCACGTCCGCGAGTCAGTTGCAGGCCGGGCACGCCCAGCGCATCCCGGTTGAATTCGATCAAGTGTTGCCGTCCCTCATCAGCCTCGACAGCGATGGCGCGGCAGGTCGGGTGCGCGCGCATCCACTCGATGCCGATGGAGCCGCAGCCCGCGCCCACGTCCCACAGCAATTCACCAGGAACGGGCGCGAGACGGGCCAGAGTAATCGCGCGCACGTCTCGCTTGGTCAGCTGGCCGTCGTGTCGAAACGCTTCGTCCGGCAGACCGCCCAGCGGCGAGAGGCGCAATGTATCAGGCTGTGCGCGGCACTCGATGGCGACCAGATTCAGCGCCGCGATGTCGGTGGCGTTCCACCCACCCGCAGTGCCCTCGATCTGTCGCTCGGCGCTGCCGCCCAGGTGTTCGAGGACGATCATGGGACTTGGACCAAAACCGCGTTCCTTGAGCTGCGCCGCGATGGCCGCCGGGCTCGAACCGTCGTTGCTCAGCACCAGCAGGCGCAGCCCATGCTGCAAGTGGGCGTTCAGCGCGGCGATCGGGCGGGCGACCACCGACAGCGTCACCACGTCCTGCAACGCCCAACCCAGGCGCGCCGCTGCCAGGGAATAAGACGACGGCGCGGGAATCACCCGCATCTCATCGAAGGGGACGAGTTTGGACAGGCTTGCGCCGACGCCGAACAACATGGGATCGCCGCTGGCCAGCACGCAGACCGGGGCGCCGTGTTGTTCCAGCACCGGGCTCAGGGAAAACGGGCTCGGCCACTGGCGCTGCTCCGCCTGTATGCACGGCGGCAACAAGGCAAGCTGCCGCGCGCCGCCGAACACCTGCCGCGCCTGCAACAGCGCGTGCCGAGCGTTTCGGCCCAGGCCTTTATAGCCGTCCTCACCGATTCCCACGACTGTCAGCCACGGCGACATGAATTGCCCTCAACCCGATTGCGTGCAACAGGCCCGCCTGCTCGGCCTGTAAAAGTGGCCGGCATGATACCGCGCCGACGGGCCCGGTTCGTACGGGTTTGTGAATCCGACAGAGCGTCTTTTCATGGCAACGGCCAAAGCAGGCATAATACGGCCCCTGTAACTTTTCGTTTCTCTACGCGTCCGCCCGTTCGCACCAGGTGATCCTTTGACCGAGCCGTTGTCTGCTCGCCCATCCGCTACGCCCATTCGCCCCTCGGCCTGTCCGGGGTTGCTGCGTATCGTCCCGGCGCTGGATGGCGGCATCTGCCGGATCAAGCTGCCGGGCGGGGTGCTTTCAGCGGAACAGGCGTTGGCCGTGGCAGACGCCGCCGAGGGGTTCGCAGGTGGCGTGATCGAGGCGACCAATCGCGGCAATCTGCAGATTCGCGGCATCGGCGCCGACCACGACGGCCTGATTGCCAGCCTGCTCGATGCCGGTCTGGGGCCGAGCAATCCCGCCAGTGACGACGTGCGCAACCTGATGCTCAGCCCAACCGCAGGCATTGATCCGCAGCAGCTGCTAGACGTGCGTCCGTTGGCCGGGCAGATTCTGCATTCCCTTGAGCACCACCCGCGTTTCTATGAGCTGTCGCCCAAGTTCGCGCTGTCGCTGGACGGCGGCGAGGGGTTGGCGATGCTCGAGCATCCCCATGACCTCTGGCTGTCCCCGTTGCAGGTCGATGGCCAGACGCTGCTGGGATTTGGATTCGCGGGTTGCCCGGCCACCGATTCGCCGGTGGCCGCAGTGGCGCCGGACGCAGCGCACGCATTGGTGGTCGCGGTGCTGGAAACCTTTCTGAATCTCGCTCGCCCCGAACATGCCCGCATGCGTGATCTGCTGAAAGAAGTGCCCGTTGCGCGACTCATCGAACACGTCGCCGCGCGTTTGCCGCAGCGACTGGTGATTGATCAAAAAGTAACCGATTGGCGGCGTTCGCCTACCCGGTCTTTCGCGCACATCGGCACGTATTCCCAGGCAACAGTCGGCATCATGGCCGTGGGCGCAGGCGTGCCGTTGGGTCGTTTGCGACCGTCCATGTTGCGCGAAGCCGCCCGACTGGCGATCGCGTTCGGCGACGGTCAGTTGTGCATGACCCCTTGGCAAAGCCTCATGCTGCGCAATGTCCCGGCAGGCCATTCGGTGACCGTGATGGAAGGCTTGAGCCAAGCGGGTTTGCTCGTCGATGCCGCTCAGTCGCTGTCGAAAATCGTCGCCTGCACCGGCTCCGCTGCCTGCGCGAAAGGGCTGGCGGACACCAAGGCCGATGCCCTGCATCTCGCCGCACTGCTGCAAGAAAACGCCATCAGCCGCGCAGTGCATCTGTCCGGCTGCGCGCGTTCATGCGCCGCTGCGCACGTGATGCCGGTGACCTTGCTGGCAGCGTCGCCCGGTCGGTACGACCTTTATTTTCGTCATGCAGAAATGTCCGGATTCGGCGATCTGCATGCACGTGACCTCACTATTGAAGCAGTCGGCGCGTTGTTGACCGCCGACTCACGGAGCAACACCGATGATTGATTACATCCGCGACGGCCAGGAGATCTACCGTAACTCCTTCGCGATCATTCGTGCCGAAGCCCGGCTCGATTCCATCCCGGCCGACCTGGAAAAACTCGCCGTTCGGGTGATTCACGCCTGCGGCATGGTCGATGCGGTCGAGGGCCTGCGCTTCTCCCCCGGTGCGGGCACAGCCGGCCGCCGCGCACTGGCGGCCGGGGCGCCGATTCTGTGTGACGCGCACATGGTCGCCGAAGGGGTCACGCGCACGCGCCTGCCCGCCAACAATCAAGTGATCTGCACCCTGAAAAACGAACGCGTGCCCGAGATGGCCCGTGAGCTGGGGAACACCCGCTCGGCGGCGGCGCTGGAGCTGTGGCGGCCGCACCTGGAAGGGGCGGTCGTGGTGATCGGCAACGCGCCGACTGCGCTCTTCTATCTGCTGGAAATGCTTGATGCCGGCGCGCCCAAGCCTGCGCTGATCCTGGGTTTCCCGGTAGGTTTCGTCGGCGCCGCTGAATCCAAGGACATGCTCGCCGCCGACAGTCGCGGCGTGCCCTACGTGATCATGCAGGGTCGTCGTGGTGGCAGCGCCATGGCCGCCGCGGCAGTCAACTCACTCGCCACGGAGATCGAATGATGGCACCACGGGGTCGTCTGATTGGCCTGGGCGTGGGGCCGGGTGATCCGGAACTCATCACCGTCAAGGCGCTGCGCCTGCTGCGCGAATCGCCCGTGGTCGCGTACTTCGTCGCCAAGGGCAAGAAGGGCAATGCGTTCGGCATCATCGAAGGCCATTTGCAGCAGGCCCAGACGCTGATGCCGCTGGTGTACCCGGTGACCACCGAGGCGTTGCCCGTTCACATGTCTTACGAGCAAGTGATCAGCGATTTCTACGACCGCTGCAGCGCTGATCTGGCGGCGCATCTGGACGCTGGACGCGACGTGGCGGTGATCTGCGAAGGCGACCCGATGTTCTACGGGTCCTACATGTACCTGCACGATCGTCTGGCCGATCACTACGACGCCGAAGTCATCCCGGGCGTCTGTTCGATGCTCGGTGGCGCGTCGGTGCTGGGTGCGCCGCTGGTGTACCGCAATCAGAGCCTGTCGGTGCTGTCCGGCGTGTTGTCCGCCGAGGACCTCAAACGCAAGCTTGAGGACGCCGACGCTGCGGTGATCATGAAACTGGGGCGCAATCTGCCGAAAGTGCGCCAGGTGCTGGTTGAAACCGGGCTGGCCGAGCGCGCGCTGTACGTCGAGCGCGCGACCATGGCCAATCAGAAGATCGTGCCGCTGGCCGAGGTCGACCCGATGTCATCGCCGTATTTCTCGCTGATCATTGTCCCCGGTGAACGGTGGCAGGGCTGATGAGCACAACCCCTCTCAACGCCCCGGCCATCGTCATTCTGGGCAAAGGCGCGCTGGCCACGGCGCGACGCATTCAGCAGCTGTACCCCCAAGCGCTGATTTATGGGCTGGCCGGACGTGTCGAAGACGTCGACCGCCGCTATTCGGAATTTGGCGCGACGCTGCGCCAGCTGTATCAGCAAGACACGCCGATTATCGCGCTGTGCGCGGCGGGTATCGTCATCCGCACGCTGGCGCCGGTGTTACTGGAGAAGGGCGTCGAGCCGCCGGTGCTGGCCGGCGCCGAAGATGGCAGCGCAGTGGTGCCGCTGCTTGGCGGACTGGGCGGCGTCAATGTCATGGCCCGGGAAATCGCCGCCTCGCTGAACACCGCCGCCGCCATCACCACCAGCGGCGAACTGCGCTTCGGCACCTGTCTGCTCAACCCGCCGGCGGGTTACGCGTTGGGCGATCTTGAGCTGGGCAAGCGCTTCGTCAGCGATTTGCTGTCGGGCGAAAGCGTGCGCGTCGAGGGCGCGGCGCCGTGGCTGGCTCAGGCACAGTTGCCTGAAGATGACCAGGCGCAGTTGGCTATTCACGTCGGTTACGCCGAGCGCGAGCCCAGCGACCACGAACTGTTGATCTACCCGCGCAACGTGCTGGTGGCGGTGAGCGGTGATCTGGCAGATCCCGCCGATACCGTGAAGGCCGCGCTGCATGATTCGCGCATCGCCGTGCAGGCGCTGGGCTGTTTACTGGCCAGCAAAGCCGAGATGGCCAATCCGGCGCTGCACGCGGCTGCCGACGCACTGGGCGTACCGTTGCGTTTTACCACCGCCGGTACGCCCGCCGACATGACCCGGCAGGTCCTGCCGCAATTGTTGCCACCGTTGACCCCGGCGGCGGGCATCGCCATTGCCGTCGCGCCGCAGCCGTTGGAGGTTGAACAGATCGGCTGTGCACGAGGACGACTGGCGGTTATCGGGCTTGGCCCGGGCGCCACTGACTTCATGATTCCTGCTGTTAAAGCCGAGCTCGCACGCGCCAATGACGTGCTCGGCTACGAGACTTATGTACGCATGGCCGGGCCGTTCCGCGCCGACCAGGTGCTGCACTGCACCGACAACCGCGAAGAAATGCTGCGCGCTCGGCATGCATTCGAGCTGGCCGCTGAAGGCCGTTCGGTGGTGGTGGTTTCATCGGGTGACCCCGGCGTGTTCGCCATGGCCGCGGCGGTGCTGGAAGCGCTGCACGAATCGGATAATCCCGACTGGCACCGGGTTGATCTGCACATCCTTCCGGGGGTGTCTGCCTCGCTGGCGACGGCGGCGCTGGCGGGTGCGCCGTTAGGTCACGACTTCTGCGTCATGTCCCTGTCGGACAACCTCAAGCCATGGGAGATCATCGAGAAGCGCCTGGATCTGGCCTGTCAGGCCGATCTGGCGCTGGCGTTCTACAACCCGATCTCGCGCTCTCGCCCTTGGCAGCTGGGGCGGGCGCTTGAAATCGTGCGCCAGCATCGCAGCCCTGAGACGCCGGTGACGCTGGGGCGTGATGTGGGTCGGCCGGCGCAGACGTTGCGGGTCATTACGCTTGGCGAGCTGAGGCCGGAGCACGTCGACATGCGCACGATGGTGCTGGTGGGGTCGTCGTTGACCTGCGTGTTCCCGCGCACCAATGGTGAGTCGTGGGTCTACACGCCGCGCTGGTACGGTGCCAAGCCGACGTGAGCGACGGTTCGGTTTGCTCTGTGGGATTGGTCCGATAACTCGCGCAGGCCTGACGGCAACGCCATGACGAAACCGCTGCAGACGCCTGCGGAAATCCCGTTGGGCCGGCTCCGGGTTACGTCGTCTGGTTCCGCGCTGACTGAGCCCCAACCTCGAGAGCATCCGTATTTCTTGAGGTTCAGGGGCTTCATGTTTCCCTGAATTCAACGCTTTGCTGTAGGACATGCAGCGCACACACAGCGCGAGAGCTCTTTGCCACTGCGTTGCGACCCCAGAAAATTCCGTTAACCTCGGTTGTGTCCACGACGGACATTCCCACCAGTTAAAGGAATAACGAAATGACACATGAAGCAAGCCTGACCGACTCTGAACGCCGCGCCTATATCGCCGGTTGCCAACTGGCCGACTGTTCTCACTCGCTGATTGACCACGTTTCAAAGATGGATGTGCCGGCCCTGGACAATCCACCTCAGGGCGCTGTTGTCGGCAGCAATCTCCTCGCCTTTGCAGAAGGTGTTTCGCGACAGAACAAGCAAGACGTTATGGATTCCTTCTTGTTCGCGACGATGGTGGCTAACAAAGCGTTCAATCCAGAAACTCAGAGTCAGGAGTGGTACGGACGTTTTAACCGAGTGTTGTCAACCCAGGGCTGGTTTTCAACCAACTGGAATTACGCCCGTTATCGCTCCACCCACCAGCGTTTCAGCATGGAACAAGCGGGGCTTGAAATCCTGGGCTCCGCCATTGCTGCTGCGGCTCTGCCCGGACCCGCCAGTGCCGCAATGCTTAAAGTGGCTGGCGATGCCATCGCGGCACTTAGGGCTCAGGAAAAACCGCTGCGTTTGTTCGAACGTCAGACCAAGACTCATCGGGGTGCAAACTTCCGGGTCGGCGCATGTGCGGAGTCTGCTGAAGGAACCGTCACGATGGCGCTGGGCGCGGTCAACTTCTCCGCCAACTCGACCGTCACCGACGTGCTCTTCTGGACATGGAACAGCGCAGACGTTTCGACTTTCCGCGGCGAGGATATGCTGGTGTTCAACACCCGCGCCTATGCGCGGGTCCGCAACCAGGTTCAGGACCAATTGAGCAAGAGCGCTTCTTTGGCCATCTCGGAATTCGAGATCTGAACAAAAGGGAGGCGCCATGCGCCTCCTTTTCTCTGGAGATGTGCCATGCATCAGGGAATGATTGAAACCCGGATCAGCGCAGGGTGCTTATTGTTCATGCACCGTGACTGCACTGAAACCCAAAAGAGCGATATCGCTGACTGCGTGTTGTACACGCAACTGGCGGCCACAAAAAAACACGAACGGTTTGCCGCAACGCCTGCGTGGAACGAGACCTGGCTCGCGGCCTTCACGCGCTTTGGCGGGGTGCTGAAAGCCCATGAGGCAATCAGCTGCCCAGCTCTGGAGCTTGGTCCCGGCTCTGTGTGGGCATGGATGAAAATCAGACTACCGCTCTTCATGCCCAGCGATATGGTATTCGAGGGTGAATCCGCCGCCTGGCGCGCTCTATCCAGCCATCCCGCTCAGCCAGCCTTCGACCTGCTGGCCGCGCAGGTGCTTGAACCGATGACGACGGCGATTCCGGGGGAGATCCGCATCGAGCAGAAAGTGGCGATGCAAATCGCTTTCCTGGATGAAAACGCAGCGCTCTCGGTTGTCCTTGTCACCTTTACTCACCGCTTGCCGCTGAAAAATGACTTTCTTTTCGAGCCTCTGCTGCCCGCCGATATCATCGGCAATGTTGAGTTACGGTTCTACTCTCTTCGCCTGATGGATTTGGTCTACTCGCCGTTTCGGCAAAAGATCAGCCAGGCGCTGGAGGATCGTCGACCCCATCTGGTGTCTGCGCTGGAAGGAGCTGAAGCATGAGCGCCACAGGTGCGGTGGTCGGTAACGGTCTGGTGTCGCTGTCCACCGGCATCAATAAGCAGGACCGCGAGGATCTGTTTGACTGCTTGCTGCGAGCCGAGCGCGTGGCCGGTCAGGTCAGTCGGGATGAGCATTTCACCTACTGGGCGTACCGGTATGGCAAGGCACTGGAGCAACGAAGTTTCGTCAAGTTGAGTCCGATCATGCATGAACCCATGGTGATCCGGAGCGCGTCGGAGCTAGAGGAAATCAGCTTCCGTGTTATCGAATCACGCGGGTCCGCTCGGTTGGCGCGACAGGCGCAGGCGTCGCTTCAGGCCATGCAGATTCACCACTACGCGGAGCACTTTTTTGAAAGCATCAACGGGAACAGCGTCATCGCGGGTTTTCAGGTCATTCCGTGCGCAGTGGATACGACAGGCGCTGTGATGGTGCTGCTGTGCGGCATCCAGATGACAGGTCACGTCGAGACGCGGGATTTCGACTTCTGGTCTGACTCACGCAGTGAGCTGATGTTGCGCATCACGGGAGGGGCCTACCGTTTTGATCGTCGAGATTATGCGACGCATCGCGATGCCGTCGCCAGGGAGCTGGACGCCCATGGGTCGAGGGCCATTCAGACATTTGCGCTCTGAGCGCGCCTCAGGTCAGCAGGTAGCCCTTGATGCCCGTGAAGATGATCTGGGCCGCGAGTGCGCACACAAACAAGCCCATGAGGCGGCTGACAATCTGTAGCCCCTGATCCCCCAGAATTCGCTCGATGCTGTTGGACAGATAAAGGATCACGCCCACCGTCAGGCTGGCCAGCGCGATGCTGACGATGGCAGTGAGTTTGTCATCCCAATGGGGCTGGCTGATCCCCATGACCAGCAGTGCGCCAATGGTGCCGGGGCCGACGGTGATGGGGATGGTCAGCGGCACGATGGCGACGTCCTGCTGAACGTTGTCGGTCTGCACGCCGGATTTACCCTGGGCCATGGCCAGGGCTGAGATGAACAGCACGCTGCCGGCGCCGATTCTGAAGGCGTCGGCGGTGATGCCGAAGACCCCGAAAATCACCCGCCCGAACAGGTACAGCAAGACGCTGGACACCAGGGTCGCCAAGGCGATCTTCCAGGCCAGCTGCCGGCGTTCCTTGCGCGAATAACCGCGGCTCAGGGAAATGAAACAGGACAGGACGAAGAACGGGCTATAGAGCACCAGCATCTTCAGGTAAACGCTGAACAGCACGTGAAGCATGGTTTGAGCTCATGGCAGCAGACTGGGACGGCGCCAAGTCTATCAGCCCGTCACGGACACTTGGCGGTCAGTTTTGCTCGTAGCGGTCTTCGCCACGGGTGGCGCGCGTCGCCTCATCCCGGGCACGCTGTTCCACCCAGTATTCGACCAGCTCGCGTAACTGCGACAGCTCCACCGGTTTGGACATGTGGCCGTCCATCCCGGACTGGCGCGCGCGATCCTTGTGCTCCGCAAGGATGTGCGCGGTCAACGCCACCACAGGGGTGCGAATGCGCTGGTTGCCGGTTTCCCAGGCGCGGAACTGCTGTGTGGCCGAGAACCCGTCAAGGATCGGCATTTCGCAATCCATCAGCACCAGGTCATAGCGCTGGGTCTTCATCGCCAGCAGCGCCTCTTCGCCATTGCTGGCGGTGTCCGGCTGCAGGTTGAGCTTGCCGAGCATGCCGCGAATGACCTTGGTGGAAATGCTGTTGTCTTCGGCGACCAGAATGCGGAAATCGCTGGGCACATCGATGTCGCTGATCAGCCCCGGCACCGCAGGGAAGGGCGCGTTACCTTTGTTGCGCTGATTGAGCTCGTCCGCCAGCGTGGTCTTCAGCGTGTACCCGGCGACCGGTTTGGCGAGGATGCGTTTGACCCCGGCATTGCGCGCGATGACCTTGCTCGGCGCGTTGCTGATACCCGTGAGCATGATCAACAGAATGTCGTGGTTCAGGCTCGGGTCTTCCTTGATCTTGGCGGCCAGTTGCATGCCGGTCATGCCGGGCATGTTCTGATCGAGCAAGACGATATCGAAGTAGTCGCGCAGGTGAGCCTTGGTGCGCAGCAGCGCCAGTGCTTCCTTGCCCGATGGCACGGCGCTGACGTTCAGCCCCCACGCGCTGCACTGCTGGACCAGTACCTTGCGGCAGGTGTCGTTGTCATCGACCACCAGAACCCGCGCACCTTTGAGCGGGCTGTCCAGATCAGCGGGCGGCTGCTCCAGTCGTTCTGCATCAAGGGGCAGACTCATCCACAGCGTGCTGCCCTGATTGGTGCCGCTCTGGATGCCGAACTCACCGTTCATCAACAGGATCAGCTGTCGGGCAATGACCAGCCCCAAGTGACCGCCGACCTTGCTGGCAGCCAGGAAGTTCTTGCTATGCAGCTCGGCGTGCAGCAGTGCGTCGCGTTCCTTGGCCGTCAGCGGCGTGCCGCTGTCCTGCACCGCGATGCGCAGCCGTGGCTTGCCGCCGCGGGAGTCGAGGGCGACGACCAACAGGATCTCGCCCTCGTCGGTCTTCTTTAAGGCGTTCTCCAGCAGACTGAGCAGCGTCTGCCGCAGGCGTGTCGGGTCACCGCTGATGACGCGCGGCACCTGGGGCTGAATGAAGCTGATCAGCTCGACACTTTGCTGCTCGGCCTTGGCGCGGAAGATACTCAGGCAGTCCTCGATCATCGCGTTGAGGTCAAACTGAACGTCATCCAGCTCGATCTGCCCTGACTCCAGTTTGGTGATGTCGAGGATTTCGTTGATCAGGGTGAGCAGTTCGTTGCCGGCGCTGTGAATGGTCTGCACGTAATCGCGCTGTTTGACCGACAGCGGCGTGCCCAGCAGCAACTCGGTCATCCCCAGCACGCCGTTCATGGGGGTGCGAATCTCGTGACTGATCTTCGCCAGAAACTCGGCCTTGGCGTTGATTTCTGCCGTGCTGGCCGCCAGTTCGCGGCTGATGCTGAAATTGTCTTCGGTGATGCTGCGATGACGTTCGCTGAGGGCAATGCTCATCAGCAGGCCGCACAGGCAGAACACCGCCAACACCCCGATGATCAGCGTCTGCGCGGGAAAGCTTGTCAGCCAGAGCATGGCCGGCAGCACCACGAGGTTGCCGAGATTGAACGCGATCATGGCGATCACAAACGGTCGGGCAGGGGAGTAACCCTTCTGCAGGTGGTAGATCGACACCAGGGTGATGCTGACCGTGGTCAATGCCACCAGCAGGAACGTCATGATGTTCAGTGGCAGCGTTTCAACGAACAGCACCAGCAGAGCGCCAAAGCCGACCACCAGCAGCACGCCCATCAGCAGCCGGTTGAGCATCTCGACCCCGCGCTGAATGAAGAAACAGTACGTGTACATCAGGCCTGTCGCGGCGGCGAGCAGCAGAGCCAGGTGAGCGCTCGGCGTCTGCGCCAGATGCCAGCGCGGCAGCCATGGCGCCTGAAGGTTGAGCAGCAGTAAGGCGCTCAGCCCCAGAAACGCCTCGCAGGCTGCCAGCCACAAGCTACTGACCGAGCGGGACTGGGCGAAGCGCGTGAGGTTCTGCACGATCAGCATGGCCAGCGAACCGAAGAACAGGCCGAGCAGCAGAGGGCGGCGCTCGTCTGCGGCACTGGTGACGGCGGACTGCAGAGTGATGTTCGGGCGCAGTTCCTGTTCGGATTTGAGGCGCAAATACAGGTCGAGGGGCTTGTCGCTCTGGGGCACCGGCAGCAGGAAGTCCAGTGACGGCAGGGGTTGGGCTGCGCGCGGCACCCGGTTACCGGAGCGCGAATGATCGATCAGGCTGTCGCCGTCGAGCACGTACATGTCGACCGTCGCCAGGTCGGGCGCGAAGATCCGCACCAGTTGCTCATGGGTGGTCGGGGGCAGGCGGTAGTGCAGCCACAATGCGGCGTCGCGGCTGGTCGCGCGCACTTGATCGAGTTCGACCGGGCTGAACTGGGATTCGTAGTGGGGGGAGCGGACGTCGCTAAGGTTCAGGTTCGCCTGGTCGTCGACAAGGGTTGACCAGCCTGCACTGACCTCGGCGGCGGCGGAGGATATACAGAGCAGGGTCAGCAATGTGACGGTCAAACGAGTGGCAATCCTGAGCCAGCGCACGGCGAAATCCCTTCGTGAATGAAGCCTGTTTAACTCTGGGGCACCGGATGAACGATCAGCGACTCAACGAGGAGTCGCTGATCGGGCCGAGGCTCACGCCAGATCTTCGCCGCGTTCCCGGGCAATGGCGCGGTAGCCAATGTCCTTGCGGTAGAAACAACCGTTCCAGTCAATCTTTGCCGCCAGTTCGTACGCTTGTTTCTGCGCATCGCCAACGGTGTCGCCCAGGGCCGTCGCGCACAGCACGCGACCGCCGGAGGTCACGATACGGCCATCCTGCAACGCGGTGCCAGCGTGGAACACTTTGCCCGGCAATGCGGCCGCAGCGTCCAGCCCGTGAATCTCGTCGCCCTTGGCGTAATCGGCCGGGTAACCGCCGGCTGCCAGTACGATTCCCAGACTCGGACGCGGATCCCACTGAGCATCCACTGTATCCAGCGTTTGCGCCAGAGCGGCTTCGACCAGCGATACCAGGCTCGACTGCAGACGCAGCATGACCGGCTGGGTTTCCGGATCACCAAAGCGGCAGTTGAACTCGATGACTTTCGGATTGCCGACCTTGTCGATCATCAGACCAGCATAGAGGAAACCGGTGTAAATGTTGCCCTCGGCAGCCATGCCCCTGACGGTCGGCCATATGACCTGATCCATCACGCGCTGGTGAACCTCGGCGGTGACCACAGGGGCCGGGGAATATGCGCCCATGCCACCCGTGTTCGGGCCGCTGTCGCCGTCGCCGACGCGTTTGTGGTCCTGGCTGGTGGCCATGGGCAGCACGTTCTTGCCGTCGACCATGACGATGAAGCTGGCCTCTTCGCCATCGAGGAATTCCTCGATCACCACGCGTGAACCTGCGTCGCCGAAGGCATTACCGGCCAGCATGTCGCGCACGGCGTCTTCTGCTTCCGCAAGGGTCATCGCGACGATCACGCCTTTGCCCGCTGCCAGGCCGTCGGCCTTGATGACGATCGGTGCGCCTTTCTCTTGCAGGTACGCCAGTGCCGGTTCGATCTCGGTGAAGTTCTGGTAATCGGCGGAGGGAATAGCGTGGCGCGCCAGGAAATCCTTGGTGAAGGCCTTGGAGCCTTCCAGCTGCGCGGCGCCCTTGGTCGGGCCGAAGCAGTTCAGGCCACGGGCGCGGAACAGGTCGACAACACCGGCCACCAGCGGCACTTCCGGGCCGACGATGGTCAGCGCGACGTTCTTCTCGGCGAAGTCGGCGAGTTGCTCGAGCGCCAATACGTCGATGGCAACGTTTTCGCACTTGGCTTCAGTGGCAGTACCCGCATTGCCCGGTGCGACGAAGACTTTCTCGACACGAGCGTCCTGCGCGACCTTCCAGGCCAGAGCGTGTTCACGGCCACCGCTGCCAATGATCAAAACATTCATTTCCAAAACCTCAATAACGACAACGCGTAAAAATCCGAAGGCAAACAGTGTGGAACGCCGAACGCAGACTGTGGGACCGGCTTTAGCCGGGAAGAGGACAGTACATCCGACACATCTGTCGGGTCAGTCATACCGCCTTCCCGGCTAAAGCCGGTCCTACAAAGGCCAACAGCGTAAACCGTATCAGTGACGGAAATGGCGCATGCCGGTGAATACCATCGCGATGCCTGCTTCGTCCGCTGCCGCAATCACCTCGGCGTCGCGCATCGAGCCGCCGGGCTGGATCACTGCGGTGATGCCAACCTTGGCCGCATTGTCGATGCCGTCGCGGAACGGGAAGAACGCATCGGAAGCCATGACAGCGCCCTGCACCTGCAAACCGGCGTGTTCGGCCTTTATCGCTGCGATGCGCGCGGAATTCACGCGGCTCATCTGGCCTGCGCCGACGCCGATGGTCTGGCGGTTCTTGGCGTAAACGATGGCGTTGGACTTCACGTACTTGGCGACTTTCCAGGCGAAGATCAGGTCGTGGACTTCCTGCTCGGTCGGCGCGCGCTGGGTGACCACTTTCAGGTCGTCGGCGCCGATCATGCCGATGTCGCGGCTCTGCACCAGCAGCCCACCGTTGACGCGCTTGTAATCCCAGGCCGGCGCGCGCTCGGCGTCCCACTGGCCGCTGGTCAACAGGCGCACGTTGGCTTTGCTGGCGATGATGGCCTGGGCTTCGGCGCTGACGCTCGGGGCGATGATCACTTCGACGAACTGACGCTCGACGATGGCCTTGGCCGTCTCGGCATCCAGTTCACGGTTGAAGGCGATGATGCCGCCGAACGCCGATTCGCTGTCGGTGGCGTAGGCCAGCTCGTAGGCCTGACGAATCCCGCCTTCGGCATCCGGGCTTACTGCAACGCCGCACGGGTTGGCGTGCTTGACGATCACGCACGCGGGTTTGACGAAGCTCTTCACGCACTCAAGCGCCGCGTCGGTATCGGCGACGTTGTTGTAGGAAAGCTCTTTGCCTTGCAGCTGGGTCGCGGTGGCGATGCCCACTTCGACGGGCTTGGCTTCAACGTAGAACGCCGCGCTCTGGTGCGGGTTCTCGCCGTAGCGCATTTCCTGCGCCTTGACGAACTGAGTGTTGAAGGTGCGCGGGAATTCGCTGCGGCCTTCGGTGCTCAGGGTTTCAGCGGACTGGTCAACGCTGCCCAGATAGTTGGCGATCATGCCGTCGTAGGCCGCGGTGTGCTCGAAAGCCTTGAGCATCAGATCGAAGCGCTGCGCGTAAGTCAGGCCACCGGACTTGAGGCTTTCCAGCACGTTCGCGTAATCGCTGGCGTTGACGACGATGGCGACGTCTTTGTGGTTTTTAGCGGCAGAGCGAACCATGGTCGGGCCGCCGATATCGATGTTCTCGATGGCCGTAGGCAGGTCGCAGCCCGGCTTGGAAACCGTGGCTTCGAACGGATAGAGATTCACGGCGACCAGGTCGATCGGCTTGATGCCGTGTTCGCTCATGATGGCGTCGTCGATGCCGCGACGGCCGAGGATGCCGCCGTGGATTTTCGGGTGCAGCGTCTTGACCCGGCCGTCCATCATTTCAGCGAAGCCGGTGTAATCGGCGACTTCTACTGCGGCAACGCCGTTGTCCTTGAGCAGCTTGAACGTACCGCCAGTGGAGAGGATCTCGACACCGAGGGCTTCGAGTTCACGCGCGAATTCAAGGATGCCGGTCTTGGCGGATACGCTGATCAAGGCGCGGCGGATCGGCAGGCGGGTCGTCTGGTCGGTCATCTCAACTTCCATCAAAAGCAAAAGAATTTTGCAAAAAAAACGACCGCATTGAAGTGAGGTCGCTTGTTTTTCGGATGCTTACAGCAGGTCGTACTGCTTGAGTTTCTTGCGCAGGGTGCCGCGGTTCAGCCCCAGCAGCTCGGAGGCCTTGGTCTGGTTGCCCTTCACGTAGTTCATCACGCACTCGAGCAACGGCGCCTCGACTTCCGAGAGCACCAGGTTGTAGACATCAGTGACGGCCGCACCTTCCAGATGAGCGAAGTAGTTGTGCAACGCCTTCTCGACGCTTCCGCGCAGGGTCTGACCCTCTTCGCTCGGCGTATTGAGGTGTTGTTTCAAATTGACGTTGTCGCTCACGGGTGTTGTTCCACTCACTAAAGTCTCAGTCATCATCGTCATGCGGCCACCTCTTCTTCGTTCCCTGCCGGGCGGGATTTATCGCGCTGGGAAAAGAACTCCCGAACGTTGGCGCACTGTGCTTCTGTATCGTCCAAACGGTTGAAAAGGGCGCGAAATTCCCTGGCGCCCGGCAACGTTGCGAGGTACCAGCCGACGTGTTTGCGGGCGATTCGCACGCCCATCACGTCGCCATAGAACGTGTGAAGCGCAGCCAGATGCTCTAGCAGAATGCGTTCCACTTCACCGACGGGCAGGCCCGGAAGTTTTTCCCCGGTCTGCAGGTAGTGTTCTATCTCGCGAAAAATCCATGGGCGCCCCTGGGCGGCCCGGCCAATCAACAGCCCGTCAGCGCCGGTAGCGTCGAGGACGTAGCGGGCCTTTTCCGGTGAATCGATGTCGCCGTTGGCAAACACCGGGATGGACACCGCCTGCTTGATGGCGGCGATGGTGTCGTACTCGGCTTCACCGGTGTAGAGATCGGCACGGGTTCGCCCGTGCACCGCCAGTGCCTGAATGCCGGCTTGCTCGGCGATTCTGGCGACGGTCAGACCGTTCTTGTTCGCCCGGTCCCAGCCGGTACGAATCTTCAGCGTAACCGGTACCTCGACTGCCGCGACCACCGCGTGCAGGATTTCGGTCACTAACTGTTCATCTTTCAACAGCGCCGAGCCAGCGGCCTTGTTGCAGACCTTTTTTGCCGGGCAACCCATGTTGATGTCGATGATCTGCGCGCCGAGTTCGACGTTGGCGCGTGCTGCATCCGCAAGCATCTGCGGGTCCCCGCCAGCGATCTGTACCGAGCGTGGCTCGGGATCGCCTTCGTGAATCATGCGCAACCGCGACTTGCGGCTGTTCCAGAGGCTCATGTCGCTGGTGACCATTTCCGAGACCACCAGGCCTGCGCCGAGCTGGCGACAGAGTTGTCGGAAGGGCTGGTCGGTGACACCCGCCATCGGGGCGAGAATCAAGCCGTTTTGCAATGTGTAAGGGCCGATGCGTACCGCCGACATAGGGTGACCTGTTGTGGGGCCGAATCACGAGGTCTGGTCCGAAAAGTGCTTCAGCGCCAATTCAGACGGGACCCAGAGTATGAAAAAGGGTGGGCATGATACCCGCTCTCGATGACTGGATAAAGGCTGAATTGGATAAAATCTGAACAGCTCCGTTCTTATCGCGAACGGTTAGGTTTAGGCCGGTATTGTCATAAAAGTGTCGTCGGATTTCGGGCATCCCGTCCCGCGCAGGGTGCTGCATTTCGGTGCGGACAAACCCGCAACGGGCGATGTTTTACTCCGGCGAACGGAAGCTCAGGCTGTAGTTCGCCGCCTTGGGGCCCGGATCGAGAATGTCCAGTGCGATATGAATCGGCGTTTGCGGCGGCATCTCGTCCTTGCCCGCCAGCTCGCCGCTCAGGTACTCGCCCGGTTTGAATCGACGACTGGCGATC
The DNA here is from genome assembly GCF_029960075.1 of Pseudomonas sp. PS02290. NCBI lineage: Bacteria > Pseudomonadati > Pseudomonadota > Gammaproteobacteria > Pseudomonadales > Pseudomonadaceae > Pseudomonas > Pseudomonas sp. PS02290. The sequence continues at coordinate 32,811 of NZ_JASCOY010000031.1, read as the reverse complement.
AACTGACCGGTCGCATCGGCAAAGCGTAGTTCGAGCAGCGGGAACGGCTGAGAAAAGGACGCGCGGTTGTAGATGATCGCGTCAACCACCAGCGCTCCCTGGAATTCGGGGTGGCTGCGCACGACAAGGTTGCTGCTCTTGAGCAGTTTGATATCGACCTTGGACGGGACCTTGCAGCCGAGTGTCGGGCACAGATCCTGGAAGAGGGGGCGGTACTGATCCTGCCGCGCGAGTTCTTCGAAGTGGTAGGCAACGTATTGCCCGGCCAGCGCGCCCAACGCAATCAGGATCAACAGCATCCACAGCAGACGCCGACCCCAGCGCGGTTTGGGTTTTTGCCAGGACAACTGCAGCGGATCATCCGTCAGATCGAGCAGCGCCCTGTCCCGCAGACCCGGTTCATTGCGCCCGCCGCGCTTGCCGCCGGCAGCAGCGAGCGGGGCCTCGTCGTCTTCATCATCGTGACGGGCGCTGAGGCGATCCTGATCGTCATGGGTGTCGAGGGCGGAGAAGCGTTCCGACGGCTGATCATCGGGTTCGCCTTGAGGCTGGAGCGAGTGGGGGCGAGCCGATTCGTCGTCCAGGTCGTCCGGGGTCAGCGAGAATGACGGCTCGGTGCGATGACGGTCCTGCGGGTTGATCGGCTCGTCCAGCGGGCCTTCGTCTATCGTGTGGTCGGTATGCTCTTCGCGTTCCTCAAGCACTTCGGCGCGCAGTTCGGGGAGCCGGTCGACATCGTCGTGACTCATGCCGTGGGCCCACGACTCCTGCGCGACGTCAGGCTCGTCACGCCTTGCGCTGAAGGACTCGACTTCGTCGTGATCGAGCGCCTTGCTGACACGACCGAAGGACTCGGGCAGCTGAATCTCGCGCTGTTCGAGACGGGCCAGTTCCACGTCGAGATCGTCCAGGTCCAGGCTGTCCAGATCGACTTCACGCTCTTCACGCTTGACCGGCAGTGGCGCTGGCTGGGCGACAACGAGTGACTGCGACGCGAGAATTTCCGGTTTTTTCTCAACGGATTCGGTATTTGGCACTGAAGTCAGCGGCGCTTCCGGGGGTGTCCCGCCGCGTTGTTCCAGCAGCTGCTTTGCGGCGTTGAACACCTGCAGGCATGAGCCACAGCGCACCATGCCTCGGGCCACGCTCAACTGAGCGTGACTGACGCGGAAACTGGTCTGGCAATGCGGGCACTGAGTGACGAAGCTGTCGGTCATGCGGGTATCCGGGGTTAAAGAGCGCCTGATGGTTGGATCTTAGGGCAACTGGCTGTCAGCGGCGACGACCGGTGATCCGTACCCAACCTTCGCGGTTGGCAATCGGGTCCAGCTCGAAGGTGTCGGCGTAGGCGGCAGCGACTTCATCGCCTTGCTCGGCAAGGATGCCGGACAGCGCCAGACGGCCGCCGGGCTTGACCAGGCTCGCTAACTGCGGCGCCAGAGAAACCAGCGGGCCGGCGAGGATATTGGCGACCAACACGTCGGCCTGCACCTGGGGCAGGTCTTCAGGCAAGTACAACGGAAATTTCTCGGCCGGGACGTTGTTACGGCCGGCATTGTCGCGCGAGGCTTCGAGGGCCTGGACGTCGATGTCGGTGCCGACCGCCTGTTCGGCGCCCAACAGCAACGCGGCGATGGCCAGAATGCCGGAACCGCAGCCGAAATCCAGCACGTTGCAGCCGGCGAGGTCCTGACCGTCGAGCCACTCAAGGCACAGCGCAGTGGTCGGGTGGGTGCCCGTGCCGAACGCCAGGCCCGGGTCGAGCAACAGATTGACTGCGTCGGGTTCCGGCGCGGCGTGCCAGCTCGGCACGATCCACAACCGCTGGCCGAAGCGCATCGGGTTGAAGTTGTCCATCCAGCTGCGTTCCCAATCCTGATCTTCGATCACTTCGTGGGTGTGTTCCGGCAGCTCGGCGTCGGTGAGCAATCTCAGGTGAGCGAGCACGTGATCGGCATCGGTGTCGGCTTCGAACAGCGCCAGCAGGTGCGTGTGCGACCACAGCGGCGTGGTGTTCAGCTCTGGCTCGAAGATCGGCTGGTCTTCAGCGTCCATGAACGTCACCGATACGGCGCCGACTTCGAGCAGCGCGTCTTCGTAGGTTTCGGCTTGTTCTGGGCTAATGGCGAGACGGACTTGCAGCCAAGGCATGGCGGGTGACCTTCGAGTTGGAAAATTGAAAGGGGGCCGACGGCCACGAAAGACCGGCAAGTTTACGGGGTTCGCGGGGAAACAACAAAGCGGGTGTCGCAGCGATGCCGGTCCTGCTAAAAACAACAAAGCCGCTCGAAAGCGGCTTTGTTGTTCTGTCGCACTTACTGGCGGATCAATGCTTGTCAGCGGCCAGCTTGTGTTCCAGGTAGTGAATGTTGACGCCGCCTTCGCAGAAGCCTTCATCGCGGGTCAGATCACGGTGCAGCGGGATGTTGGTCTTGATGCCGTCGACCACGATTTCATCCAGGGCGTTACGCATGCGCGCCATGGCTTCATCGCGAGTGGCGCCCCAGGTGATCAGCTTGCCGATCAGCGAGTCGTAGTTGGACGGAACCTTGTAGCCGCTGTACAGGTGCGAATCCACACGCACGCCGTTGCCGCCCGGCGCGTGGAAATGCTTGACCAGGCCCGGACTCGGAACGAAGGTTTTCGGGTCTTCAGCGTTGATCCGGCATTCCAGCGCATGCCCGGTGATGACCACGTCATCCTGGGTGTACGACAGCTTGTTGCCGGCGGCGATGCTGAGCATCTCCTTGACGATGTCGATACCTGTGACCATTTCCGATACCGGGTGCTCCACCTGAACACGGGTGTTCATTTCGATGAAGTAGAAGCGGCCGTTCTCGTAAAGGAACTCGAACGTGCCAGCGCCACGGTAGCCGATGTCTATGCACGCTTTGACACATGCCGCGAACACGTCCTTGCGGGCTTGTTCGTCGATGAAGGGCGCCGGCGCTTCTTCCAGGACCTTCTGGTGACGGCGCTGCAGGGAGCAGTCGCGATCGCCCAGGTGGATCGCGTGGCCTTGACCGTCGGAAATCACCTGCACTTCCACGTGACGTGGGTTGGTCAGGTATTTCTCCAGGTAGACCATCGGGTTGCTGAACCAGGCAGCCGCTTCAGCACGGGTCTGCTTGGCCGCTTCGATCAGGTCTTCTTCCTTGTGCACCACGCGCATGCCGCGACCACCGCCGCCGCCAGCGGCTTTGATGATCACCGGATAGCCGACTTCACGGCCGATGCGCAGCGCGGTTTCTTCGTCTTCCGGCAACGGGCCGTCGGAACCGGGAACGGTTGGCACCTTGGCAAGCTTCATGGCGTCTTTGGCGGAAACCTTGTCACCCATCAGGCGAATGGTTTCGGCTTTCGGGCCGATGAACGCGAAGCCGGATTTCTCGACCTGTTCGGCAAAGTCTGCGTTTTCCGCGAGGAAACCGTAGCCCGGGTGAATCGCCGTGGCGCCGGTCAGCTCAGCTGCCGAAATAATGGCCGGAATGTTCAGGTACGACAGGTTGGCTGGCGCCGGGCCGATACAGACGGTTTCGTCTGCCAGGCCAAGGTGCATCAGCTCACGGTCTGCCGTGGAATGGACCGCGACGGTCTTGATGCCCAGTTCTTTACAGGCACGCAAGATGCGCAAGGCGATTTCGCCGCGGTTGGCGATCAGGACTTTTTCCAACATCGCAGGCTCTCCCCGGTTCAAACGATGGTGAACAGCGGCTGGTCATACTCAACCGGCTGACCGTTTTCTACCAGGATGGATTCGATCGTGCCGCTGACTTCAGCTTCGATGTGGTTCATCATTTTCATCGCTTCAACGATGCAGATGGTGTCGCCTTTCTTGACGGTCTTGCCGACTTCAACGAACGCTGGCGAGCCAGGCGCCGGGGTGCGGTAGAAGGTGCCGACCATTGGAGATTTGACGACGGTGCCGTTGAGCTTCGGAGCAGAAGGTGCTTCCGCGGCGGCCACTGGCGCTGCAACCGGGGCAGGTGACGGAGCGGCAACCGGAGCAGGCGCGTAGTACTGCTGTGCTGGAGTCTTGCTGTGACGGCTGATCCGTACGGATTCTTCGCCTTCACGGATTTCCAATTCGTCGATGCCGGACTCTTCCAGCAATTCGATCAGTTTCTTGACTTTACGGATATCCATTAATCATCAACTCCCAAGGGACGGTCAGGGGGATTTGGTAGCCGGTTCCGGCGGTCTGGCTCAGTACGGGACTGTGCCGTTCACGCTTTCGAACTCTTGGCCAATTGTTCCAGGGCGGCCTCCAGGGCCAGTCGGTAACCGCTGGCGCCAAGGCCGCAGATCACGCCTACAGCAACATCTGAAAAGTAGGAGTGATGGCGGAAAGGTTCGCGCTTGTGCACGTTCGACAGGTGCACTTCGATGAATGGGATGCTCACTCCCAGCAACGCGTCACGTATCGCAACGCTTGTGTGCGTAAAAGCAGCCGGATTGATCAGGATGAAGTCCACGCCTTCATCGCGTGCAGCGTGGATGCGATCGATCAGCTCGTATTCAGCGTTGCTCTGCAGGTACATCAGGTGGTGACCGGCTTCGCTCGCACGCTGTTCCAGATCCTGGTTGATATCGGCCAACGTGACCGAGCCATAGATCCCCGGTTCACGGGTCCCCAGCAGGTTCAGGTTAGGTCCGTGAAGAACCAGAAAAGTCGCCATCGAGTGTTCCTTGTTGTTCGCGTTTTCGACGCTCACGCACAGAGTGAGCCGCTGATGGGCAGCGACTATGCCGGAAAGTACGATGGACTGTCCAGTTACCCACAATATTCAGCACGATGCCCGATGTTCGCGCGAAGTTTGTGACCATGACGCTAAATTTGGTCATTTGCTCTAGAAAGGCGCTCTGCGAAGGCTTCCACGTCGATTTCGCCGACGACACGGACGTTTTCCAGCTCGTTGCCGTTTTTTCCGAAAAACAGCAGCGCTGGAGGGCCGAACAGTTTGTAGCGATCCAGCAAGGCGCGTTGCTCGGCGTTACTGTCGGTCATGTCGAAACGGACCAGCCTGAAAGCGCCCAGCTCACTGGCAATTTTCGGGTCCGGCAGAACTTCGTGCTCGATGACCTTGCAGCTGATGCACCAGTCCGCGTACCAGTCGACCAGGACCGGCTGACCTGCGCTTTTGGACTCCGCAAGAATTCGGTCCAGTTCACTCGCCTGGGTCACCGTCTGCCAGCGGCTGTCGGACTTTTGCTTGGCGCCGCTCGCAATGACTTGAGCCTGACCCAGCGGGCGCATCGGGTCAGTCTGACCACTCAGCGCGCCGTACCAGCACGCGAGGGCGTACACCAGCAGGAACAGACCCAGCAATTGAGCGAGGCGGCCACGGGTGGTCTTTTCGCCCAGCTCCAGCGCACCCATAAAGATCGCAACGCCGGCTCCTAGCAGCCCGATCAACAGCAACGTGGCTTGCCCCGGAATCACCCGGCTCAGCAAACCGATGGCCAGGGCCAGCAACAGCACGCCGATGGCGTTCTTGACCGCAACCAGCCATGGCCCGCTTTTCGGCAGCCACGCCGCGCCACCCGTTGCCACCAGCACCAGTGGAGCGCCCATGCCCAGGCCCAAAGCGAACAGCTTCAAAGCTCCGCCCAGCGCATCGCCGCTCGCGCTTATATAAAGCAGTGCGCCGGCCAATGGTGCTGAGACACAAGGCGAGACCAGCAGGCTTGAAACCACGCCCAGAACCGCTGCTCCCCACAAGGATCCGCCCTGGGTATTGCCTGCGATGCGGTCCAGCCGGTCATTGAGCGCGCGGGGCAGGCGCAGCTCGAACGCGCCGAACATGGCGATAGCGAAGAGCGCAAAGAACCCGGCGAACGGCACGAGGACCCATGCCGACTGCAGGCGTGCTTGCAGGTTGAGACTGGCGCCAAACATGCCCATCAGTGCGCCGAGGATGGCGAAGCAGATCGCCATCGGCAGCACGTAGGCCAGGGACAAGGAGAAACCGCGCAGCCCGCCGATCTGCCCGCGCAGGACCACGCCGGAGAGGATCGGCAGCATGGGCAATACGCACGGCGTAAAGGTCAGCCCGACTCCGGCGAGGAAAAACAGCGCCAGTTGTTTCCAGCTGAAGGAGGGTAACGGTTGCTCATTGCCTGATGGCGCCGCAGCAGATGCGTCGGCAGAAGAGGTTGCGCTGCCGCCGATGCTCAGGCGCTCGGTTTCCGGCGGGTAGCAGAGCCCTTTGTCCGCGCATCCCTGATAGGTGACGACTAGCGTAAAAGGGCGGTCGTCCCCGGCGTTGCGCGGCAAGTTGACGTCGAGAATGCCGTGATAGACCTCGACGTCGCCAAAGTACTCGTCGTGTTTCTTTTCGCCGTCTGGCAGTTGCGCGGCGCCGAGGCCGATGTCGGCGGGCTCGGTGCGAAATTGAAAGCGATGGCGATACAGGTAGTAGCCTTCGGTGGCGACAAACTGCAACTTGATGGAGTCAGCGGTGGTGTCGCTCAGGTTCAGCTGGAACGCCTGGCGAACCGGCAGGAAGTCCTTGCTGTTGTCGACTGCTGCGCTGCCCAGTGTGGGGCTCGATCTGTTCTCCAGAAAGCTCGCGCCGACAGCGGGGAGGGCACAGATCAGCAGTAGCAGACAAAGCAGGCGGCGCATGGCGGTCTCGCATCACAGAAGTCCGCGCATGATAGCGGAGTGGCTGCGGGCGTGCAGGGAGGGCTTGAGTTCTTCGGTCTGCTTCGGTCTGAAAATGATGTAGGAAACAGCGGTCAAACAGTGTCCGGCTGGGTGTGTTTGCTCAAGGGCGACACTGCAACGCGCTCCTGGAGCCCATGCACCTGATTGCGGCCAGCCTTTTTTGCGCGGTACAGCGCTTCGTCTGCTTGCGAGGCCATCATCAGCGCATCGTCGTCCTCGGCGATTTCCACCACCCCGGCGCTGAACGTGCAGAACAGATCAACGGGCTGCGCGGGGTAGTGGATTTCGGCGAAGCGCTGGCGGATTTCGTCGAGCACGCCGTGGGCGGCTGCCAGATCTGTGTCCGGCATGACCACCGCGAACTCTTCACCCCCATAGCGACCGATGTAATCGGTCTTGCGCAGGCGTTGCTTGAGGAACAGCGCCAGGCTCTTGATCACACGGTCGCCCATGGGGTGACCGTGGCTGTCGTTGACCTTCTTGAAGTGGTCGATGTCCAGCATGGCGAAGCTCAGCGGCTTGTTCTCCCGCCGCGAGCGGAAGCTGCAATCTTCAAGTAATTGCAGGATGTGCGTGTGGTTGTAAAGGCCGGTCAGGCTGTCGCGGACCATTCGCGCTTTTAGGTTGCGCGCCCGTGCCGCGCGATTGCGCACGGTGGTGATCAGGTGGCGGGGCTTGATGGGTTTGGTAAGAAAATCGTCGCCGCCTTCGCTCATCGCATCCAGCTGTTTATCCAGATCGTCCTCAGCCGAGAGGTAGATGATCGGCACGCTGACGTAGCGGTCATTGTGGCGGATCACCTTGGCCAGCTCGGTGCCAGTGCAGCCGGGCATGTACATGTCGAGAATGATCAGGTCAGGCTGAAATTCGGCCAGTTCAGCCATGGTCTTGATCGGGTCGAACAGGGTCCGGGTGACAATTCCGGCGCCGTTGAGCAAGCGCTCGGTGTGTGTGGCCTGGGCGCGCGAATCATCGATGATCAGGACCTTGTACGGTTCGTACTGCGCGACCCGGGTCAGGATTTCGATCTTCTCCAGCAGGCTGGAGGCCTCAAGCGTGCCGGTCAGAAACTCTTCCCCTCCGGCGCGCACGGCCGCAAGGCGTGTGGGGGTGTCCGTCTCGTGATGGCTGAAAAACAGCAGCGGCAGTTTTTGCTCCAGTCCTTCCTGCATTTGAGTGGCGAGCTTCAGGCCCTGGCCCGGGGCGCCGAAGTCGACATCCATGACGACGGCGGCGGGCAAGCGCTCGGCCATGGTCATGTGGAAGGAGTCGACGTTTGCGAGTGACTGCGCGCTCAGGCCGAAGAATTCCAGTTGTTTGGCCAGGCGCTCACCGCGTTCGTGATCCTGAAGCACGATATAGATCGGCTTGCGCAGGGGCGGCAGCGCGGTTTGCTCAAGACGGTCGCCGTGCCGGAGGCCAGTTCGGGACAGGCGCTGCATCAGACGATTGAGGTCGGTAATCAGGGCGCTGCTCAAACGGCCTCGGTTGGCCTCGACGTCAAGCAACGCCAGGTTGATCGCGGTCGCCAGTTGCACGTGCTCGGCCTGCTCGAAGCGTTCGGCGAAACGCAGCAGGCGCTGGTTGGCCTCGCTGAGTTCAGCCATGTCCGTTGCCGACCATTCACTTTGCTGCAGGCGTTGCCACACCTCAAGAATCTGACGGGCCTGATGGATAACGCGTTGGGCAAAGTGGTGTTTGAGCCGGTCGCGGCTCGGATCTTCTGCTTCGGTCATGTGCTGACTTCTTTACAGGGGAAACCCCGATATAAATGCTGGCGCTATGCTAGCACTACTTCTCCGGATCAGGATTGCCGCAAGTCATTTTCTCGTCATTTTTGACGGTTTTATCCGTCAAATTTCTATCTTTAAACCCGTTTGAGTGTTCGAACCAGTTGGTTCAGTTCAAGGCAGGAAGCGTAGCTGCGGATAGCGGGATAGGAGAATGGATAAGGTGCCTTTGGCCGGGGACGCGCTCGACTCAGCTGCTAAACAATTGCACCTGCCACTACATTCCTGCCAAACGCACCTTGCTGTAAGGTTGCGGTCAGAAGCACTGAATTCCGTGATTGAAAGGACAAGGCCATGCTGGATTGGAAGAAGCGCTCGGGCAGCGCGGGAACTGAACGCGTTGACGAAAAGCCGATGGGCAAGGCGCCTCGGGGTTCTCGGGGGTATTGGGGCGGCCTGTTGTTCAGTCGTGCCGTCGGGGCCGTGGTGGGTATTTATCTGGTGGTCACCGTGGTGCTCGGCATCTGGTGGAGCAGCGAACCGCCACTGTTTCCGGTCCAGCAGCAAGCCCAGGCTGCCGCACAAAGTGAAGGCAAGCAGATGGTGTTGGGCTACACCACCGTCGAAACCCTGAAGACCGTCGCGTCCACTTTGCTGGATAAACCGGGCGGTTACATTTCCAACGATCGTTCGCCGCCCGGCTTGTGGATGGACAACATGCCGAGCTGGGAGTACGGCGTGCTGGTCCAGGTGCGCGACCTGAGCCGCGCGCTGCGTAAAGACTTCGCTCGGTCGCAATCCCAGTCTGCCGAAGACGGCGATCTGGCGCGCGCCGAGCCACTGTTCAACTTCGACAATAAAAGCTGGGTGCTTCCTTCGAGCGAGTCTCAATACCGCGACGGCATCGCTGCATTGAGCCGCTACCAGGCGCGCCTGTCTGACCCCAATCAAAAGGGCGCGCTGTTTTACACCCGCGCCGACAACCTGAATAACTGGTTGGGCGACGTGGGTACGCGACTGGGCTCTCTGTCCCAGCGACTGTCCGCCAGCGTCGGTCGGGTCAAGCTGAACAGCACCCTGAAAACCGAGGCGCAGTCCACGGTCACGGTCAAACCGGGCGAAGTGCCGCAGGTTGACGAAGAAATCGTTGAAACCCCATGGATGCAGATCGACAACGTCTTCTATGAAGCACGCGGTCAGGCCTGGGCGCTGTCGCACCTGCTGCGTGCGATCGAAGTCGACTTCGCCGATGTGCTGGCGAAGAAGAATGCAACCGTCAGCGTGCGTCAGATCATTCGTGAACTGGAAGCCTCGCAAGAGCCGATCTGGAGCCCGATGATCCTCAACGGCAGCCCTTTCGGCATCTTCGCCAACCACTCGCTGGTCATGGCCAACTACCTGTCCCGTGCCAACGCGGCGGTGATTGACCTGCGCCAGTTGCTGTCCCAAGGCTGATCGATGAGCGTTTCCGATCAAGAGGCCGCCCACCGTGCGGCCTCCGACGCCGAGCTGATTGCCTGGGTTGATCGTCACGATCAATCCCTCGGCGCGCTGCCCCGGGCCGAGCTGCGTGAGCGCGGTCTCATCGGACGCGGCACCTATATCCTTCTGTTCAACTCGGCCGGTGAGCTGTGTGTGCATCGACGCACGCTGAGCAAGGCGATCTATCCCGGGTATTGGGATGTGGCGGCGGGCGGCATGGTACAGGCCGATGAAAGCTACGAGCTTTCGGCAGCGCGCGAGCTGGAGGAAGAGTTGGGCGTCTCTGGCGTGCCGCTTACCCCTCACGAACGTTTCTTCTTCGATCAGCCGGATAACCGACTGTGGTGCGCGGTGTTCTCTGCAGTCTGGGACGGACCGCTGAAACTGCAGCCGGAAGAAGTGCTGGAAGCGCGCTTTCTCAGCATCGATCAGGTGCTGCGCGAAACCACCGAAAAGCCTTACTGCCCGGACTCGCTGGCCGCCTTCAGGCGCTATTTGGAAGGCGTCGCAAAAGTCCCGTAAATTGGCGCATATTTGCTCTTAGCATCGGCGCCTTTTGCCGTTACACTGCGCGACTTTTCACGCCGGACCGTTCTTTCGATCCGGTAGCGCTGCCCCTGCCTGAGTGGGGCTTCGCGGTCGGTTCCCGCCGGCCAGACTTCGCTCCTCAACAAGAGGATTGCCGGTGGCCAAAAAAGCCGCATCCTTCGCCGCCCTCGGTGGCCTGGTATTTTCAACCGACGCCGGTCGGCATTGTCCCGACTGCCGTCAGCCCGTCCACGCCTGTACCTGCAAAAGCACGCTCATCCCGGAAGGTGATGGTATTGCCCGCGTGCGCCGCGAAAGCAAAGGCCGGGGCGGCAAGACTGTCACGACCGTCACCGGCGTTCCGCTGGCCGAAGACGCGCTCAAGGACCTGGCAAAGACCCTCAAGCAACGGTGTGGAACCGGCGGCGCGCTGAAGGATGGCGTGATCGAGATCCAGGGTGACCACGTCGAAACGCTGTTGGCCGAGTTGGTCAAGCAGGGTTTCAAGGCGAAGAAGTCGGGCGGTTGAGCCGTCTGTTTCGAGCCCGTTGATTTAGTCGTCGGTCTGGCCGCATTCATCCATGCAAACTCTGCTGCGCAATGCGGGTCTATTGCCCCACAGCGAGCAGGCGCCAAACCGTCATTTCCACGCTCTACACTGCGCCCAGCCGGTCAGGCCGGGGCTTTATGACTTTTCTATAGGGGACTTTGATGTCCGTACGACGCACACGCAAAGACGATGGCAGCCAATGGACCGTGGCAGACAGCCGCAGTGTCTACGGGATCCGTCATTGGGGGGCCGGTTATTTCGCAATCAACGAAGCCGGCCGCGTTGAAGTTCGCCCCAACGGGCCGACCAGTTCGCCCATCGATCTTTACGAGCAGGTCGATCAGCTGCGCAAGAGCGGCTTGTCCCTGCCACTGCTGGTGCGTTTCCCTGACATTTTGCAGGATCGCGTGCGTCAGTTGACTGGTGCGTTCGACGAGAACATCGCCCGCCTGGAATACCAGAGCAAGTACACCGCGCTGTACCCGATCAAGGTCAACCAGCAGGAAGCGGTGGTGGAAAACATCATCGCCACGCAAAACGTGTCCATCGGCCTCGAAGCCGGCTCCAAGCCTGAGCTGATGGCCGTGCTGGCCCTGGCGCCGAAAGGCGGCACCATCGTCTGCAACGGCTACAAGGACCGCGAGTTCATTCGTCTGGCCTTGATGGGTCAGAAGCTGGGCCACAACGTCTTTATCGTCATCGAGAAAGAGTCCGAAGTCGAACTGGTCATCGAAGAAGCCGCCGAGCTGAAGGTCGCGCCGCAAGTGGGTCTGCGTGTGCGCCTGTCGTCCCTGGCGTCGAGCAAGTGGGCCGACACCGGTGGCGAAAAGTCCAAGTTCGGGCTGTCCGCCGCGCAGTTGCTGTCGGTCGTCGACCGCTTCACCAAGGCAGGCCTCGATCAGGGCATTCGTCTGCTGCACTTCCACATGGGCTCGCAGATCGCCAACCTGGCGGACTACCAGCACGGTTTCAAGGAAGCGATTCGTTACTACGGCGAGCTGCGCAACCTCGGCCTGCCGGTGGACCACATCGACGTGGGCGGCGGTCTGGGTGTCGACTACGACGGCACCCACTCGCGCAACGCCAGCTCGATCAACTACGACATGGATGATTACGCCGGCGTCGTGGTCGGGATGCTCAAGGAGTTCTGTGACGCGCAGGGACTGCCGCATCCGCACATTTTCTCGGAAAGCGGCCGCTCGCTGACCGCGCACCACGCCATGCTGGTGATCCAGGTGACGGACGTCGAGCGTCACAACGACGAAGTGCCGGAAATCACTGACAAGGAAAGCCTGCCGGAGACCCTGCAGTGGTTGATCGATCTGCTCGGCCCGACCGACATCGAAATGGTCACCGAGACCTACTGGCGCGCCACGCACTACATGAGTGACATCGCGTCGCAGTACTCCGACGGCAAGATCACCCTGGCGCAGAAGGCTTTGGGCGAGCAGTGCTATTTCGCGGTGTGCCGTCGTTTGCACAACTCGCTGAAAGCCCGTCAGCGTTCCCATCGCCAAGTGCTCGACGAGCTCAACGACAAGCTGGCCGATAAATACATCTGCAACTTCTCGGTGTTCCAGAGCCTGCCGGACACCTGGGCGATTGATCAGGTGCTGCCGATCATTCCGCTGCATCGTCTGGATGAAGAGCCGCTGCGTCGCGCCGTGCTGCAAGACCTGACCTGCGACTCCGACGGCAAGATCAATCAGTACGTCGACGAGCAAAGCATCGAGACTAGCCTGCCGGTGCACTCATTGAACGAGGGTGAGGATTACTTGCTGGGCGTGTTCCTGGTCGGTGCGTATCAGGAAATTCTCGGCGACATGCACAACCTGTTTGGTGACACCGATTCGGTGAACATCTACCAGAACCAGGATGGCAGCGCGTATTCGGCCGGGATCGAAACCCACGACACCATCGAAGACATGCTGCGTTACGTGCACTTGTCGCCGGAAGAACTGATGACCCATTACCGGGACAAAGTCGCCAGCGCCAAGATCACCCCGCGCGAGCGCACCCAGTTTCTGGATGCCTTGCGTCTGGGCCTGACGCGGTCGTCCTACCTGTCGTCGTGATGAGGTAGCGACTCCCAAAAACGGGCCCTTGTGGCCCGTTTTCGTTGTCTGCACAGTCAGGCATCCTTCACTGTTTCGGGAGCATGAACGATGATCAAGCTGGCGCTCAAAGCGGTGTTCGCCGTCTGGTTGATGACCTTGCTGATGGCTTGCACGCCGCTGAAGGTGCTCAACGCGTTTACCCCGAGCAGCACGTTCAGCAAAACGTCTGACTTGGCGTACGGCCCGGAACCGCGCAACAAACTCGACATCTACACGCCCAAAGATGCAGCGCCGGACGCGCCCGTCGTTGTGTTTTTCTATGGCGGCAGCTGGATCAGCGGATCGCGGGGTGACTACGCTTTCGTCGGTGAAGCGCTTGCGTCCCGGGGCATCGTTGCGGTGCTTGCCGATTACCGGTTGTACCCGCAAGTGCATTACCGGGAACTGCTGCAGGACAGCGCCCAAGCGGTGGGCTGGACCCACGCGCACATTCGTCAGTACGGCGGTGATCCGGGGAAGTTGTATGTGATGGGCCACAGTGCCGGGGCCTACAACGCCGCGATGCTTGCTCTGGACCCAAAATGGCTGGCGGCAGCGGGTACGACGCCTTCCATCATCAAGGGCTGGATCGGTCTGGCCGGGCCCTATGATTTTCTGCCCATCGAAGACCCGGAAGTGAAGCCGGTGTTTTACTTCCCGGATTCGCCGCCCGACTCGCAGCCGATCAACCATGTCAGCGCAGCGTCACCGCCGGCGTTGCTGATCGCTTCCGCCGATGACACGGAGGTGAACCCGCAACGCAATACGGGGGGCATGGCCAGTCGTTTGCGCGCTCAAGGCGTGTCAGTGCGAGAGGTGTATTTCTCTCGCACCAGTCACCGCACGCTGGTGGGTGCACTTGCCCGCCCGTTACGCAGCCTGGCGCCGGTGCTGGAGGAGGTCGCAGCCTTTATCCACGCACAGGATCAGGCGCCGGTGTCGAGCGTCTCGGTCAGCCGTTGAACCAAGCGCCGCTGCGGTTGAGCTTCAATGCCAGATACCCCAGCGTCAGCGCCCTTAATGCCATGAACAGCAAAAACGCCAGCCACAGACCGTGGTTGCCGAATCCGCTTGCCTGCCAGGCAAACGGTGCGGTGATCAAGGCCGTGACGACCATGGCGTTGCGCATCTCGCGAGCGCGGGTGGCGCCGATGAACAGGCCGTCGAGCAGGTAACTCCAGACCGCGACAAAGGGCAGTACGGCCAGATAGGGCAGATAAACGAAGGCGATGTCGCGCACTGCGGTGATGTCGGTCTGCATCTCGATGAACAGGTGCCCGCCCAGCAGAAACAGCGCCACAAACGCGACGCTGCAAATCAGCGACCAGCCTCCCGAGACATTCAACGAGCGGCGTAACGCGTCGCGGTCCCGCGCGCCGATGGCGTGTCCGCAGAGGGCTTCGACGGCGTGGGCCAGTCCGTCCAGCGCGTGGGCCATCAGCAGCAGCCCATTAAGCAGCAGCGCATTGGCCGCCACGGTGGCGTCGCCCAGTCGAGCGCCTTGCACCGTGATCAGGAAGAACACCGATTGCAGGATCAGGCTGCGAATGAAGATGTCGCGGTTGACCGTGAGCAGTGGTCGCCAGCTCTGCCAGCGCTTGAGTACGGATACTGCCAGCTGTCCCGGGTATGCGCGCAAACCTCTGTGGGTGAGGGCGAGGCCAAGCAGGGCGCCGGTCCATTCGGCGATGACCGACGCACGCGCGCTGCCGACCACGCCCCAGTCCAGGCCCATGACGAACCACAGGTTCAGCGCGATGTTGACCAGGTTGGTGGTCAGCAGAATCGCCAGCGGCGCTCGGGCGTTTTGCAGCCCGAGGAACCAGCCAACCAGCGCGTAACTGGCCAGCGCGGCGGGTAAGCCGAACAGGCGGGTATGGAAGAAGTCGCGGGTCAGCTCGTTGAGATCGTCCGAGGGCTGCATCATCTCCAGCGCCAGGTGCTGGAACGGTAAGCCGATCAGCCCCAGCAGCACGGAAAATCCCATCGCCAGCAGTAAGCCCTGCAACAGCACCTGGCGCAGCGCCGCTCCGTCGTTGCGGCCGGCGGCCTGGGCAGCGAAACCGGTCGTGCCCATGCGCAGAAAACCCATCGCCCAGGCGAGAAAGCTGTACAGCGTGCCGCCGACCGCTACAGCGCCGAGCTGGTGAGCGTGGGGCAGGTGACCGATCACCGTGCTGTCGACCAGCGAAACCAGCGGCACGGAGATATTCGACAGGATCATCGGCGCAGCCAGCGCCCACACCTGCCGATGCGTCGCGCGCTGACGCCAGTCGTTGAAGAAGTTGGACATGAAGGCTCCCGGGCAAGCGCGCGAGTGTAGCGATGACGACGCGGGAATGCAGGACTTCTGCATTCCCGTGCACCCGTCTCGGGGCGCGCCATGGATTCCGAGTCGACCAAGCTACTCACACCTTTCAGCGGCACTGCCTGAATTCCGAGTTGCCCCCGATCATGTGGGAGCGAGCTTGCTCACGAAGAGGTTGGTACATCCGCCGCATCTTCATCTGTAATGAAAATGCCTTCGCGAGCAAGCTCGCTCCCACCGGTTGAGCGGAGTGGGCTGGATTCTGGGTCCAGCAAGCTCACTCACATCTTTTAGCGGCACTGCCTGGATTCCGAGTTGCCCTCGATCATGTGGGAGTGAGCTTGCTCACGAAAGCGTCGGCACATCCGCCGCACCTTCATCGGGAGTGAAAATGCCTTCGCGAGCAAGCTCGCTCCCACCGGTTCAGCGGAGTGGGCTGGATTCCGAGTCGACCAAGCTCACTCCCACCAGTCCCCGAGCATGGCCGAGAAATCAAGTCGACTTCCGCAAGGGTAGGAACCATGGCTGCGTTTCCCCCTCGAGAACAAACGCACAAACCCACGGTCTATCTGCGCGCCGCGCTTTACGATTGCCAAAGCGGTGCTATAACTTCTGCTCCCTCATCGCTGCCGTCCAAATGAGTGCCTCATGCTAAACAAAGGATTGTTCCTGGCCTGCGCGCTGGTACTGCTCAGTGCCTGCGATTCCTCCACCTCCGATAAGCCCGCTTCAGCGGCGGCCACCCCTCCGGTTGCTGCGGCTTCATCAAGCGCCGCCGAGTCCGCGAAGCCCAAGCCTGCAGTAGACATTCCTGCGCTGAGCAAGCGCTACGCCGGGCGCGAGTTGACGGTGGTGGACGTCTCCGAAGTTCAGCTCGATGGCGCCAGCACGCTGTCGTTGAGCTTCTCGGTGCCGTTGAACCCCGATCAGAAATTCGCTGAAAAAGTGCACCTGGTCGACAGCAAGGACGGCAAAGTCGATGGCGCCTGGGAGCTGTCGGACAACCTCATGGAGCTGCGCCTGCGTCACCTCGAGCCCAAGCGCAAACTGGTGCTGACCATCGACCCGGGTTTGGTGGCGGTGAACAACAACACCTTGGCGGCAGAGTATTCCGCACGGCTGGAAACCTCCGATCTCCAGGCGACCGTGGGCTTCGCCAGTCGCGGCAGCCTGCTGCCCACCCGGCTCGCTGAAGGCCTGCCGGTAATCGCCCTCAACGTCGATAAAGTCGACGTCGAATTCTTCCGCATCAAGCCTGAGTCACTGCCTGCGTTTCTTGGCTCATGGGAAGGCTCGTCCAGTCTTGAGAGCTACCAATCCAAAGAACTGCTGCCCCTGGCCGATCTGGTCTACAGCGGCCGTTTCGACCTGAACCCTGCGCGCAACACCCGCGAGACCGTGCTGCTGCCGATCTCGGGCCTCAAACCGCTGCAACAGCCGGGCGTTTATCTGGCCGTGATGCGCGCCTCCGGGACCTACAACTACACCCAGCCTGCCACGCTGTTCACCCTCAGCGACATTGGTCTGTCGGCGCACCGTTACGCCAATCGCCTGGACGTCTTCACCCAGGCGCTGGAAGGCGGCAAAGCCCTGAGCGGCGTCGACGTCGAGCTGTATGACGAGAAAGGCCGTGTGATCGGCCAGGGCAAGACCGACAACGCCGGCCACGCCGAGCTGCCACTGCCGGCCAAGGCTGAAGTGCTGCTGGCCCATCAAGGCGAGCAGACCAGCATGCTGCGCCTGAACAGCGCCGCGCTGGATCTGGCCGAATTCGACATCACCGGCCCTAAGGCCCACCCGCTGCAATTCTTTATTTTCGGCCCTCGCGATCTCTATCGCCCGGGCGAAGTGGTGCTGCTCAACGGTTTGCTGCGTGACAGCGACGGCAAGAGCGTGAAGCCTCAGCCGATCACCGTGGAAGTGCGCCGACCGGATGAGCAGGTCAGTCGCAAGTTCGTGTGGGACGCTGACGCCACCGGGCTGTATCAATATCAATTGCAGCTGTCGGAAGAAGCGCCGACGGGTCGCTGGCAACTGGTGTTTGATCTGGGTGACGGCAAGCCGCAGCTGTATGAATTCCAGGTCGAAGATTTCCTGCCAGAACGCATGGCCCTGGAACTCAAGGGCAGCGACATCCCGCTGGCACCCGACGCGCCGTTCGATGTGGCGATTACCGGTCGTTACCTCTACGGCGCACCCGCGTCGGGCAATCGCCTGAACGGTCAGCTCTATGTGCGTCCGCTGCGGGAAGCCGTGCCCGGCCTGCCGGGTTATCAGTTTGGTTCGGTGACCGAGGAGGACCTCAAGCAGGACCTGGAAATCGAAGACAGCACGCTCGATGCCAACGGCAAGCTGGACCTGAGCATCGACAGCCAATGGGCCAAGGCCCGTTCACCGCTTG
Organism: Pseudomonas sp. PS02290; assembly: GCF_029960075.1. NCBI lineage: Bacteria > Pseudomonadati > Pseudomonadota > Gammaproteobacteria > Pseudomonadales > Pseudomonadaceae > Pseudomonas > Pseudomonas sp. PS02290. Next base: position 15,046 of record NZ_JASCOY010000031.1, on the reverse strand, counting down.
AGCTGGTGCTGCAAGCCAGTTTGCAGGAGTCAGGTGGGCGTCCGATCACGCGGCGTCTGACCCAGCCGGTCTGGCCCGCTGACGCAATGCCGGGCCTGCGCGGTTTGTTCGACGGCGAAGCCACCGACGGCGACGGCCCGGTTGAGTTCGAAGTGCTGATGGCCGACGCCCAGGGCCACAAACTGGCCGCCGACAACCTCAAGGTGCGGCTGGTGCGCGAGCGGCGCGATTACTACTGGAACTACTCCGACAGCGATGGCTGGAGCTATCACTTCAACGAGAAATTTCTCAACCTCTCCGAAGAAACCCTCAGCGTGAAGAAGGATTCGACGGCGAAAATCAGCTTCCCGGTGGAGTGGGGCCCTTATCGCGTCGAAGTCGAGGATCCGGCCACCGGCCTGATCAGCAGCGTGCGTTTCTGGGCTGGTTATCGCTGGCAGGACAATGCCGAAGGCGGCGCCGTGCGTCCCGATCAGGTCAAGCTGGCGCTGGACAAACCGGCCTATGCCGACGGCGACACCGCAAAAGTCACCGTCACGCCGCCGTCGGCGGGCAAGGGCTATCTGTTGGTGGAGTCGAGCGAAGGGCCGCTGTGGTGGCAAGAGATCGACGTGCCGGCCGAAGGCAAAACCTACGACATCCCGATGGACAAGAAATGGGCGCGGCATGACCTCTACGTCAGCGCGCTGGTGATTCGTCCGGGTGAACGCAAAGCCAATGTCACGCCGAAACGCGCCGTGGGCGTCCTGCACCTTCCGCTGGACCGCTCGCAGCGCAAGCTGGCGCTGACCGTCACGGCGCCCGAGAAGATGCGGCCCAAGCAGCCGCTCAAACTGAAGGTCAATGCGAAGAACGCCGACGGCACGATTCCGAAGAGCGTGCGTGTGCTGGTCGCTGCGGTGGACGTCGGCATTCTCAACATCACCGAATACGCCACGCCGGATCCGTTCGCGGCGATGTTCGGGCGCAAGGAATACGGCGCCGATCAGCTGGATATCTATGGCCAGTTGATCGAGGCCGGGCGTAATCGCCTCGCCAGCCTGGCCTTCGGCGGTGACGCGGCGCTGGCCAAAGGCGGCAAGCGGCCGGAAACCAGCGTCACCATCGTCGCTCTGCAAAGCGCGCCGGTGACCCTGAACGAGCAGGGCGATGCGGAAGTCAGCGTCGACATCCCGGATTTCAACGGTGAGCTGCGGATCATGGCCCAGGCCTGGACCGACGAGCGCTATGGCATGGCCGAAGCCAAAACCGTTGTGGCGGCGCCGCTGATCGCCGAGCTGTCGGCACCTCGATTCCTGGCGGGCGGCGACCAGACCAAGGTGGCGCTGGACCTGTCGAACCTGTCCGGTAAAGCGCAGAAGCTCAACGTGCAAGTCGTGGCTGAAGGGCAGTTGAGTCTGGCCGACGTCGATGGCACAAAAGCCGTCAGCCTGAATCAGGGGCAACGCACCACGCTGCAGATTCCGGTCAAGGCGTTGGGCGGTTTCGGTCAGGGCGTCATTCGGGTCACGGTCAACGGCCTGGACCTGCCGGGCGAGAACCTGCCGGCCTTCAGCCGCGAGTGGACCATCGGCGTGCGTCCAGCATACCCGGCGATGCTCAAGCAATACCGCGCGGTGCTGAAGGATCAGGCATGGAGCCTGCCGGATGGCGCCCTTGAGGCGTTCGAGCCAGCGGGGCGCGAGGCGCTGCTGTCGGTGTCGAGCCGTCCGCCGCTGAACCTTGGCGAACAGATTCGTGCGTTGAAAGCCTATCCCTACGGCTGCCTGGAGCAGACCACCAGCGGCTTGTACCCGTCGCTGTATGCCGACGCTGCGACGCTCAAGCGGCTGGGCCTGGAAGGCGAGTCCGACGCCGAGCGCAAGCGCAAGATCGAACTGGGCATCGAGCGACTGATCGGCATGCAGCGCTACAACGGCAGCTTCGGCCTGTGGGCGGCGGACGGCGAGGAGGAATACTGGCTGACCGCGTACGTCACCGACTTCCTGCTGCGCGCCCGCGACCAAGGCTTTGCGGTGCCGCCGGATGCGTTGAAAAAGGCCAATGAGCGGCTGTTGCGTTACTTGCAGGAGCGCAATCAGATCGAGGTCAATTACAGCGAAAACGCCGACCACACCCGCTTCGCCGTGCAGGCCTACGCCGGTCTGGTGCTGTCGCGCAGTCAGCAGGCGCCGCTGGGTGCGTTGCGCAGCCTCTTCGAGCGCCGCAGCGATGCGCGATCGGGCCTGCCGCTGGTGCAGCTGTCCATCGCTCTGGAGAAAATGGGCGACAAACCCCGCGCCGATCAGGCCTTGCTCGCAGGGCTGGCAGTTGGTCGCAAGGCCAACGACTGGCTCGCCGATTACGGCAGCCCTTTGCGTGATCAGGCGTTGATTCTGTCACTGCTGGAAGAAAACAAACTGGCACAGGAGAAGGTCGAGGAGCGGCTGTTTGCGCTGTCCGATCAGGTCGCGGCGAACCGTTATCTGTCGACCCAGGAGCGCAACTCGCTGTTCCTCGCCGGTCGCGATCTGCTCGGCAAGCCGGAAGGCAAATGGGCGGCGACCTTGACCAGCGGCAGCAACAATCGCGAACTGAGCAACGACCAACCGGGCGTCAAACTCGACAGTTCAGTGCTGGCCGCGCCGTTGACGGTGCAGAACACCGGTGGCGACACGCTGTACCAGCAGATGACGATTTCCGGTTATCCGTCGCAGCCGCCAGCGGCCGGGGGTGAGAACCTGTCTATCAGTCGCGACTACTTGGGCATGGACGGCGAGGCGCTGAATCTCAATGCCTTGAAGAGCGGTGAACTGGTCCTGGTGCACCTTGAGATCAAGGCCAAGGAGCGCGTGCCGGATGCGCTGGTAGTGGATTTGCTGCCCGCAGGTCTTGAGATCGAAAACCAGAATCTGGCGCAGAGTTCGGCCAGTCTGGAAGACGCCAGCGAGTCGGTGAAGCAGTGGCGCGAATCGATGGAAAACGCTGGCGTGAAGCATCAGGAATTCCGTGGCGATCGCTATGTGGCTGCCGTGGACCTGGAGGGCTTCAACACCGTGCACCTGCTGTATCTGGCGCGGGCTGTGACGCCGGGCGTGTACCGCGTGCCGCCGCCGCAGGTGGAGTCGATGTATCGGCCGAACTGGCAGGCACTGGGCGAAGCGCCGGCGCAGTTGGTGGTGAAGGGCAAGAAGTAGAAGAGGGGTGACGCTGGTTGCTCCCACGCTCTGCGCGGTAGCACCTCGGTCGACGCTCTGCGTCAGGGGACGCGGAGCGTCTTGGGCTGCATTTCCGCGCGGAACGTGGGAACGATCAGCGCCGAGCGGACGATCAGCGCCGCGAGGGAACGATCAAAGCAATCAATGAATAATCCAGCTCAACAGCCACAACCCCAGAAACAGCCAGATGATCCCCATGATGATCGAGGCGCGCATGAAGGCGCGGATCGCTGAATACAGCAGCATCAGTCCGACGACCAGGGCGACGATGCTGACGATTGAAGTGTCCATGCCCAGCGTGCGCGACAGGCCGTCAACGAAATTGCCGCCCGCGTGAGTGAACATGTTGAACAACCAGCTTAAGCCGTCGACGACGAAGCGGATCACGGCGCCAATTACTTGGCCGAGCCATTCGAAAACGCTTTCTACCTGCATATCTGCTTCCTGATGAGGGACGTGGACCAAAAACGGCACTGCCCGCTTTGGCTGCTGATTGTCCGGGCGAGTTCCCTGTCGGGTAAAGGCTTTCTGTGAAGATCACGCGATTATTGCTACGGCCGACCTGCTCGGGGTTGTGGGAGCGAGCGTGCTCGCGAATGGGACGACGGTGTACTCGCGTTTTGGCCTGGCTCATTGGCAGCCTGCTCATCGTGTGCCTGCTGCTCTGGCTCGCCGACCGGATCTGGCCGCTGCCCTTGCCCAAGGATGATCTGGCCCGCGTGGTGCTCGCCGAAGACGGCACGCCGCTGTGGCGATTCGCCGATGCCAATGGCGTCTGGCGCTACCCGGTGACGGTCGATCAGGTGTCGCCCTATTACCTCGAAGCGCTGCTGACCTACGAGGACCGTTGGTTCTATCAACATCCCGGCGTGAACCCCATGGCGCTGGCGCGCGCCGCCTGGCAAAACCTCAGCGGCGGCCATGTGGTGTCCGGCGGCAGCACGCTGTCGATGCAGGTGGCGCGTTTGCTCGACCCCCATTCGCGCACCCTGGCGGGCAAGCTTCGTCAACTGTGGCGCACCGCGCAGCTGGAATGGCACCTGTCCAAACAGGACATTCTGTTGCTGTACCTGAATCGCGCGCCGTTTGGCGGCACGTTGCAGGGCGTCGCCGCTGCCAGTTGGGCGTATCTCGGCAAGTCCCCGCAACAACTGACCCGTGCCGACGCGGCGCTGTTGGCGGTATTGCCCCAGGCGCCGAGTCGTCTGCGCCCGGATCGCCACGCGCAGCGCGCCCAGGCCGCGCGGGACAAAGTGCTACGGCGCCTGGCCGAGTTCGGCACTTGGCCTCAGGGCGCGGTCGACGAAGCGCTGGAAGAACCGCTGCTGCTCGCGCCCCGTCAGGAACCGAGCCTGGCGCCTTTGCTGGCCCGGCGCCTGAACCGCCCGAACAGCCCGCCCCTGATCCGCACCACCCTGGACGCCGGCCTGCAGCGTCGTCTCGAAGACCTGCTGATGGGCTGGCGCGCACGTTTGCCCGAGCGCACGTCCGCCGCGATTCTGGTGGTGGAAGCGCAGAACATGGCCGTCCGCGCGTACGTTGGCTCGGTGGACATCGGCGACGCCAAACGTTTTGGTCATGTGGACATGGTCAGCGCGCTGCGTTCCCCCGGTTCGACGCTCAAACCCTTTCTCTACGGCAAGGCCATCGACGCCGGGCTCATCCATTCCGAATCGTTGCTGCAGGACGTGCCCCGGCGCTACGGCGACTATCGTCCCGGCAATTTCTCGTCGGGGTTTAACGGCGCGGTGGCGGCGAGTTCGGCGCTGTCGATGTCCCTTAACCTGCCGGCGGTGCAGTTGCTGGAAGCCTACGGGCCCAAGCGCTTCGCTGCGGAATTGCGCAACGGCGGCGTGCCGCTGACCCTGCCGCCTCTGGCCGAACCCAATCTGGCATTGATCCTGGGCGGTGCAGGCAGTCGCCTGGAAGATCTGGTCGGCGGCTACAGCGCGTTTGCGCGGGGCGGGCGCAGCGCGGACATTCGCTTGCAGCCCGATGATCGTCTGCGTGACCGACCGATGATGTCGCCGGGGGCGGCGTGGATCGTTCGGCGCATTCTCAGCGGCCAGTCACGGCCGGACCTCGACCCCCATGCCGAGCTTGTGCAGCGGCCGCAACTGGCCTGGAAAACCGGCACCAGCTACGGCTTTCGGGATGCGTGGTCGATTGGCGTGGGGCCAAGGTTTCTGATTGGCGTGTGGATTGGCAGGCCCGACGGGACGCCGGTGCCGGGGCAGTTCGGTCTGGCGTCGGCGGCGCCGCTGATGCTGCAGGTTCACGACCTGTTGGTGAACCGCGACGCCCAGCGCAACATCCTGCCGCCCGTGTTGCCGGTGCCGCTCAACGTTGGCGTCGCGGCGATCTGCTGGCCGCTGGGGCAGCCGATGAGCAAGAGTGATCCGAACTGCCGCCGTCAGCGTTTCGCCTGGACCCTCGACGGCACGACGCCGCCGACCTTGCAGGCGACCGATCAGCCGCTGGGGTTGGGGCTCACGGAAAAAGTCTGGCTGAATGACAAGGGCCTGCGTGTCGCGGCAAGTTGTCCACAGGCTCAACCAAAAGACATTGCCCTCTGGCCGGCGCCGCTTGAGCCTTGGCTGCCGAAAACCGAGCGGCGCGAGGCACGTTTGCCGGACATCGACCCGTCATGCCCGCCCCAGGGATTGAGCCTGGCGCCGCCGTTGTCCGTGGTGGGGGTGCGAGAGGGCGATCAATTGCGGTTGCCGGCTGGCAGTCAGCAGCTGTTACGCCTCACGCTGTCGGCGCTGGGCGGAAGTGGCCGGCGCTGGTGGTTCATCGACGGGACGCCGGTGGGCGACACCGCCAGTCAGGACAGTTACACTCACACCTTCACGCGCCTGGGGCGGTACCAACTGAGCGTGCTGGATGAAAGCGGGCAGACCGCCCGGGTGGAATTCAGTGTGGTGGAGTGAGGCAGGGTATTGGACTCTGTCTGCGGGCGCTCAACTGGGCGCAATCCACTGTGGAGCGAGCTTGCTCGCGAATGGGCGGTACATGCGCTAAAGATTCAGCGGCTGGAATACCGTCTTCGCGAGCAAGCTCACTCCTACGTGCGATGTGTCGGCTGGGAGATAGTGCGGTGTCAGAGCACGTCGCAGATGTATCTGTTGAAGCACGGAGTGTGGGAGTGAGCTTGCTCGCGAATTGGTCGGCACATCCGTTAAAGATTCAGCGGCTGAAATACCTTCTCGCGACCAAGCTCACTTCTACATGCAATGTTTCGGCTGGGAGATAGCACGGTGTCAGAGCACGCCGCAGACATATCTGTTGCAGCACGGAGTGTGGGAGCGAGCTTGCTCGCGAATGGTCGGCACATCCGTTAAAGATTCAGCGGCTGAAATACCTTCTTCGCGAGCAAGCTCACTCCTACATGGACCTCACAGGCTGAGCACTGATCAACCTTCAATGCGGTGGATATTGCTGCAGAATTTGCTGCACGGTCTGGCGCAGGGCCTGCTCGCGTGCAGCAGGGTTGGTATTGCTGTCGTTGACCATCTGCTCGGTGCTGCCACGCCAGACCAGCTTGCCGTCCTTGCCGTCGAGCATGTCGATCTGCAGCGTCGAGACTTTGTAATCGATGTTGCGCGTCTCGGTGCCGATCGGGCCGCCCCAGTAGCCGCCCCACGGATTACCCCAATAACCGCCAGCGCCGCCATAGTTGGTAGTCACCGTCTGTTGGCGGTTCTCGACGATCAGCCATGCCTGCAGTTGAACATCCGCTTTCACGCCGGGCGCCGCCATGCGCAGGCCGCGTTGTTCCAGTTGCTCGCCGACCGCCTGGCGAATGCGCTGCTCGGTCAGATCACTTTTGATGCGCGGATCGTTAGGCTGATATTGCAAGCCGGGCTCTTTCCACGCCCAGGAGCGATAGGCGCCGAAATCGCGCTGGGCGTCGAAGTCGCGGCTGACCCGATCGGTCTGGCAGGCGCCGAGCAGCAGGGCGACACAGAGGACAGCAATGCGGCGATACATGGGTTTCTCCAGCGTGAAAACAAAACGCCACGGGGCGCGAAATCAGGACGGCGGGTAAGCCGTCAGGGCTTGTTGTACGGCCTGGCGCAGGGCTTTGGCGCGTTCTGACTGATCGCCGCCGCTGGCGGTTTCGGCACTCGCGCTCCAGACCGGCTGGCCGCTGCGGGCATCGAACAGACTGATGCGCACTACAACCACTTGCTCTTGATAAGTGCGCACGATCGGGACGCTGGCATAACCGCCGTAACCGTTGCGGTAGCCATTGCCACCGTAATAGCCCACACCTGAACCGCCGTAGTATGGATCGTAATAGTCGTCGCGCACCTGACGAATCCGGGTCTCGGCGTGGGCATCAGCCGCGACGCGTAAGTCCGCCGCCTGCGGGTTCTGCGAAGGCCGCAAACCCCGTTGATCCAGCCCGTTGCTGACGGCTTCAGCCAGCTGAGCCGAGTCAGCCCACAGGGTGCCCGGCGGCAACTGACCGTTGAGCCAGGACCAATTGCGATAGCGGCCATAGTCGCGCGGCGCCGCAGGATAAGCGCTCATGTCGATGGCGTTGGCAGCCTGAGGCGGCGCCGGTGGAATGGCCGCAGACACGGCACGATAAGGGTTGGGACTCTGGCAGGCGGTGAGGCCCAGGCAGAGGGAAAGCAAAGCGAGACGGCGTTTCATTAGGGTCTCCGCAGCGTGTGTTAAGCAGCGTGTATCAACCAGCGTGGGTCAGACAGCCCGGCACATCCAGTGCAGATAGCGTCCCAGTCCGGCGAAGGCCGGATGGCGACGATGGGCGAGCTCCATTTCCAGGAGGTCCGCAAGATCGGCCTTGGCCTGAAACTCGACCGGCATGTAGTCGTGGAAAACCCGAATGCCACTTTGCGTTTCGACTCGCCACAGGGAGCCAAGTTGCGCTGCCAATTCGCGGGGATCAACAGGCTCCTGCGGGGTCAGGCTCTGTTTTTCGCCGGCCAGGGTGTTCTTGCGCATTTTGCGGAAGTGACCCTTGAGCAGATTGCGATAAATCAGCGCGTCGCGGTTGTAGAAGGCCAATGACAGCCAGCCGTCGGCCTCGGTCAACTGATGCAGCACCGGCAGAATCGTGAACGGCTCTTCCAGCCATTCCAGCACGGCATGGCAGATCACCAAGTCGTAACGCTCGGTCAGAATATCTGGCAGTGCTTGCCACGGCGCCTGAATGAAATTCGCCGTCTGCCCCGCGTCGGCAAAGCGCTGGCGGGCGCCTTCGAGCATGGGCGCGGCGGGTTCGGCCAGCGTCACGTCATGCCCGCGCTCGGCCAGCCACAGCGACATGTGCCCAAGCCCGGCGCCGATGTCCAGCACGCGCAACGGACGATCGGGGAGGCTTTCGATCAGGTCAGCTTGTAGCACCGCCAACCGGATCGCACCCTTGGCACCGCCGTAGATTTTTTCAGCGAAACGCGTCGCCAGTTGATCGAAATGACGGTCACTCATTTGCTGAACCGCCGTTCGCCGTCCGCCAGTTTCGCGCGCACCACTTCATTCATGTCCAGCCCGAGTTCGCTGCACAACAGCAGCAGGTAAAGCACGATATCCCCGACTTCCTGCCCGGCGTGGGCCAGCTCGTCAGCGGGCAGCTGACGCGACTGATCCTCGGTCTTCCACTGAAAGATTTCCACCAGCTCGGCCATCTCCACGCTGGCAGCCATGGCCAGGTTTTTCGGGCTGTGAAATTGCCGCCAGTCGTTGTTATCGCGGATGCGATGCAGGCGTTGGGTGAGTTCGTCGAGGTTCATGGGGGTCTCCTGAAGGTGCGTAGCTTCAGGGGGATAGGCGATTGACGCAAGGGGGGCGCGATGCTCCGGGACGCAGGTTTACACCCGCTACGGCGGTGCGCCGATTCCCGGCTGAAGCCGGTCCTACAGTCTGCGTACTTAGTGGGACCGGCTTTAGCCGGGAAGGCGTCAGATGTCACACCGCAAAAACCACTGGCGCACGATAGGCGCAGCCATCATTCCGACGCCGGTTGCCAGCTCCCCAGCATATGCACGATCCCTTCCGCCCCTTCCAGCTTGAACTGCCCATGGGACCCGGCCGCGCTGGCCGACAACGTCACCCCGCTGGGCAGCCGCACCGGTTTGTGAAACTCCACCGAAATCTCCACGTTCGACGCCGGCAGGTGATCTTCAAGCGCTGCCAACGCACGGCTTTTCATCCACAGCCCGTGGGCGATCGCCTTGGGAAAGCTGAACAGTTTGGCGCTGCTGTCACTCAAGTGAATCGGGTTGTAATCACCACTGACCTTCGCGTACTGACGACCAATGTCCGACGGCGCCGACCATGTCGCCAATTCCGTCATCGGTAGTGGCGCGGGTTCATAAGCACCTTCGATCTCACCGTTCACCTGAACACCTCGGCACAGCATCGTGCTCTCTTCCTCCCACAGCAGGCCCAGCGCGTCCTCGATCTGGGTGATCAGGCTGAACGTCGCGCCTTTGGCGTGGGGCCTGAGGTGGCCGACACGCACGCTGACCTGAACCTTGATCACGCTCCCGAGGGGCCGACGAATGCTGATCCGGTTATGCAGGTGGACCAATCCGAGGAGCGGGAAGGGGAAGTCCTTGTCGGTGAGCAGCTTCATCTGCAGCGGGAAGGCCAGCACATGGGGATAGGTCGGCGGCAGCAGACTGCCGGGTACGAAGCCGCACACATGGGCAAAGGCTTTCACCTTGTCCGGGTCCACCGACATCCAGCACCGCAGGCCCTGATCCGGCAGTTGTGTGCCGCTGACCTTGCGCCGCAGCGCCGCTTGCATGAACAGGCCGGGTAGGGCCGGGGGCGTGTCCAGATACCGCCAGTGCACACTCATCGAGCTACTCCTGTGGTCATGCTACAGATCAGGCAGGCCTCGGATCGACGGGGCGCCTATTCAGACACTTTTCTCTTAATGCCAGCTCAGGCGCCGAGCACGCTTTGGCCGCACACCCGCAGCACCTGGCCGCTCATTGCGCCAGAACCCGGTTGACCCAGCCACGCCACCGCTTCCGCCACATCCTGCGGCTGACCGCCTTGGCCCAGCGAACTCATGCGTCTGCCCGCTTCTCGCAGGGCAAAAGGCATGTGCGCCGTCATGCTCGTTTCGATAAAACCCGGGGCCACGGCGTTGATGCTGATGCCGCGCGCTTTGAGTGTCGGCGCCATCGCTCTGGCATAGCCAATCAGGCCGGCCTTGCTGGTGGTGTAGTTGGTCTGGCCGCGGTTGCCCGCCAGCCCGCTGATGGACGCCAGCAGAATCACACGGCCGTTTTCATGCAGCGCGCCGCTGTCGATCAGCGCCTGAGTCAGCACCTGCGGCGCATTGAGGTTGACGTCGAGCACCGAGTCCCAGAAGTCCGCCGGCATATTGGCCAGCGTTTTGTCCCGGGTGATGCCGGCGTTGTGCACGACGATATCGAGCCCGCCGGGCAGGTGTTCGATCAACTGAGCGGCAGCGTCCGGGGCGCAGATGTCCAGGACGAGTGCCTGCCCGCCGAGACGCGCCGCCAGCGCATCCAGATCCGATTTGGCCTGGGGCACGTCCAACAGAATTACTTCGGCGCCATCACGGGCGAGGGTTTCCGCGATGGCCGCGCCGATGCCTCGGGCAGCGCCGGTCACCAGCGCTTTGCGTCCGGCCAGTGGGCGGGTCCAGTCCTGAACCTGCTGATCGCAGGCACTCAGGCGAATGACTTGACCGGAAATAAACGCGCTCTTCGGCGACAGGAAAAACCGCAGCGCGCCTTCCAGTTGATCTTCGGCGCCGTCCTCTACTTGCAGCAGCTGAACCGTGCCGCCGTTGCGCATTTCCTTGGCCAGTGAGCGGCTGAAACCTTCGATGGCTTGCTGCGTGCTGGCGGCCAGTGGATCGGATTGAGCCCCCGGCGCGCGCGCAAGCATCACGACGTGAGCGCTGTTATCCAGATGGCGCAGGATCGGCTGGAAGAACTCACGCAACTGACTCAGTTGGGAGGTGTGCAGCAGCGTGCTGGCGTCGAACACCACGGCCTTGATCTTCGCGCTCTGCTCGGCAGTCCAAGGGTGGGCGCCTGTGACTTCGCCGTTATGACTGAACAGCACATCAGTCAGACGCGGCGCAAAGGTGCTCACCCGCTCGGCCAGTGGACCTGTGCTCAGCAACAGCGCGCCCTCGACCGGACGCAGACGCCCCGCCTGCCAGCGCTCCAGACGTGCGGGGGCTGGCAAACCGACGGCGCCGACCAGCTTGCGGCCGAGGTCGGAGTTGACGAAGTCAATGTAGCGATCGGATGCCATGGAACACTCTCCTTGAGTCGGGGTTCAAATCAGTGGACCGCGTGGGTGGGTAATAGGTCCTACGCTATCAGCTGCCAAATCCTGTAGGAGTGAGCGTGCTCGCGATTGCTTTTCGTCAGGCGGCACACAAACGCTTGGCCCGCTGCGGTCGTGCTTTCGCAACCGATGCCCGCAAGATCCAAAAAAGAGAAAGGAGATTTCGATGACTCAGACACGACGCGTGGCCATTGTCGGCGGCAATCGCATTCCGTTCGCACGCTCCAACGGCGCGTATGCCACCGCCAGCAATCAGGAAATGCTGACCGCTGCGCTGGAGGGTCTGATCGAGCGCTTCAATCTCCATGGCCTGCGCATGGGCGAAGTCGCTGCCGGCGCGGTCCTCAAGCATTCCCGTGATTTCAACCTCACCCGCGAATGCGTGCTCGGCTCAAGGCTTTCGCCACAAACGCCGGCTTACAACATTCAACAGGCGTGCGGCACCGGGCTCGAAGCGGCGCTGCTGGTGGCGAACAAAATCGCCCTCGGCCAGATCGAGTGCGGCATTGCCGGCGGCGTGGACACCACCTCAGACGCGCCCATCGGCGTCAACGAAGACCTGCGGCAGATCCTGTTGCAGGTCAATCGCAGCAAAACCACGGCCGACAAACTCAAGGTACTGACGCAATTACGCCTGCATAACCTCAAGCCGGAACTGCCGCGCAATGGCGAACCGCGCACCGGGTTGTCGATGGGCCAGCACTGCGAACTGATGGCGCAGACCTGGAGCATTCCTCGCGAGGCGCAGGACCAACTGGCGCTGGAGAGCCACCAGAAAATGGCCGCCGCGTATGCGGAAGGCTGGCAGGAAGATCTGCTCACGCCGTTTCTCGGCCTGACGCGGGACAACAACCTGCGCACCGACGCCAGCCTGGAAAAACTCGCCTCGCTCAAGCCCGCCTACGAGCGCAGCGCCAAAGGCACGCTGACGGCGGGCAACTCGACACCGCTGACCGATGGCGCCTCGCTGGTGCTGCTCGCCAGCGAAGAGTGGGCGCGTGAGCGGGGCTTGCCGATTCTGGCCTACTGGCGAGATGGCGAGGCCGCCGCCGTGGATTTCGTGCGCGGCAACGAAGGCCTGCTGATGGCCCCGGTCTACGCCGTCCCCCGCCTGCTGGCGCGCAACGGTCTGACGCTGCAAGACTTCGATTACTACGAGATTCACGAAGCCTTTGCGGCGCAGGTGCTGTGTACGTTGAAGGCGTGGGAAGACCCCGAATACTGCAAGACTCGCCTCGGGTTGGAGGCGCCGTTGGGGGCGATTGATCGCAGCAAGCTCAACGTGAAAGGCAGCTCGTTGGCGGCGGGGCATCCGTTTGCTGCGACGGGTGGGCGGATTGTGGCGAACCTGGCGAAACTGCTGAGCAAGAGAGGGGGAGGGCGTGGATTGATCTCTATATGCGCAGCAGGTGGCCAAGGCGTGACGGCCATTATCAAGGGCTGATGCTGATAATGTTTAAAGGGGACCGATTCATTTACAACGCTTCACCGTAAATCAATCTGTCCCCGTCTCAAGAACATCAAACAAATCAGATCCCTTTAGTCCGCAGCGATGACAACCGACAAACATCCCTTACGCAACCCCGACACCCAGCGCCAAATCCCGACGCTTGAGGTCCTCCCGCGCGCGCTTTACGCCCGGGCCGAAAGCCTGAGCCAAGGCTCATGGACCCCCACGCACCGCCACGACTGGGTGCAGTTTTCCTACGCGATCAGCGGCGTGCTTGGCGTGCACACCTCACACGGCAGTTTTTTCGCGCCGCCGCAATGGGGCGTGTGGATTCCGGCCGGGTTGGAGCATGAAGTCGTCACGTCGACGCGCGCCGAGATGCGCAGCCTGTATGTGCGCAAAGAAGACTGCGAGTGGGCGCCGGACCGCTGCCGTGTCTTGGAAGTCACGCCGCTGGCCAGGGAATTGATCAAGGCGTTCTGTCAGTTGCCGGTGGAATACCTACAGGTCGACAGCCCCGAAATGCGCCTGGTGCAAGTGCTCCTCGACCAGTTGGCGGGCTTGCCGGAGGTGGGCTTCTCACTGCCGCTGCCCAGGCACACGCGCTTGCTCGGTCTGTGTAACGAACTGATCGAACAACCCGACCAGCTCATCACCCTGACCGAGTGGGCGGCGCGGCTGAGCATGTCCGAGAAAACCCTCATGCGCCTGTTCCAGCGGGAGACCGGCCTGAGCTTTCGAGGCTGGCGGCAACGCGCCCGATTGCTTTCCTCACTCAACGCGCTGGAGGAGGGCACGAGCGTGACCAGTACCGCGCTGGCGTCCGGCTACGACTCGACATCAGCATTTATCGCCGCATTCAAAAGCCTGTTCGGACTCACCCCCGGCGAGCTCTTCCACAGCCGATAGCAGTGAGCACCAGGAAGGGAGCACCATGAAGGGGACTGAATTATTCACAAAACCAGAAAGGGGGCCGATTTATTAACAACGCTTCCCCGTACATTAATCTGTCCGCGGTTTTAATAAATCAGACCCCTTAATTTATTTGTCCGACCTGTCTAATACGGGTTAATACAACATATCGTCACTCAAGAGCGCACCACAATTGCCCACCCCTTTGCTAAGCGATAGCTCGCCTGCGTGCTTTCAGCACCGTTGTTGGGGATGATCGTGTAATAGCTGTTTCCCCCGGCAGAAGTGCTGGACCAAGCATGCTCGTTGGCACCAGGTGGAAATTGCGGATCGCCGCCGTAGGCTGCACGGAAGTCACGCCACTCATATTGCGAGGGAATACGGCCGCCGTAGTTCGCCGCATTGGAAGCCGCGTTGCTGTAGTTTTGCTGTCCATTCCAGCCGTCAATTTCGAGCACATTTGAAACGCTGACGGTGTAATGGGCTGTCTGGCCTTTGCTGTCGGTGACAGTCACTTCGCCTTGCCGGTTTCGATATGAAATGACTGTTCCCGTCGTCTCATTGATGTCCACGGCATTTGAGCTTACGGAATACCGGTAGGGCGGGGTGCCTCCGGTGGCAACTCGCGTTGCCGTGGTACCTACTGGCGGGTGGGTTGGTATGCGGCCGGAGCGTACAAGGTGTCCATTAAGCACCAGGGGACTGGTATCAATGGACAGAGGAATCTCGGTGATCTCCACGACCCATTCCGCTGATGCCACGTCTTCCGCTCCCACTACCCTGGCGGTGAAAGGGTGGCTTGAAACGGCCAGCCCTGTGGTCTGTTCCGTCCAGCGTCCCTGGGCGTTCACGTCGATCGGATTCAACGGAGCAGGGCCGTCATATAGCCTGACCTGGGTTGCTGGGCCCGCCGTACCCTCGAGGGTCAACGTGGTCGAGGAGGTAAACCCGCCGTTGGCGACGGCAGTGCCCTCCGGCGTCGTTACGCCGGTAATTACAGGGACCACCGCATCAGGCACGGCGACCACTGTGTAACTCTGCACAGGAAACGCCCGGCGCGTTAGCCCGCCATCAAACGACACTTCGAGTATCAGTCTTAACGTCGAACCATCGGTTAGGTTAATGAGGTAATCATCCTTTGAAACCGTCGTAGCTTGGGCGCCCGGACTGC
>NZ_JASCOY010000030.1:0-61623 GCF_029960075.1 Pseudomonas sp. PS02290 | reverse complement strand
GGGATGCGCTGCAACGGTGGGACCCTGTTGAAGTCGAGCTCATCAACACCCGGCGTGACGGCACTCAGTTCTGGGTGCAGCTCAGCATCGTGCCGGTTGCAAACGAGAAAGGCTGGTTCACCCATTGGGTTTCCGTTCAGCGCGACATCACCGAGCGCAAAGACGCAGAGCAGCATTTTCGGCAGGCTCAGCTTGATCGTGAGGAACGTGTGGCGCTCGAGTCGAGGTTGATCGAGAGAGAGCGTATTCAGGACGAGTTGTCCTACGCGGCGTTTCATGACGAGTTGACGCGGCTCAAAAACCGGGGCTATTTCATGGCCCGCATCCATTCGGCCCTAAGCAAAGGGACCACGCAGAAGCCCGGCGCGGCGACGGTGTTGTACCTGGATCTGGATCGATTCAAATACGTCAACGACGGCATGGGCCACCACGCCGGGGACAGCCTGCTGAAAAGCGTTGCCCTCCGCCTGAGCGAATGCATCGATCCCACTGCGGTGATTGCCCGCATCGGAGGCGACGAGTTCGCGATCCTGTTGACTGACGAAGGCCATCAGGAACAGGCCATCGAGACGGCCGAGCGCGTGACCCACGCCTTAAGCCTGCCGACCGCCATCGACGGGCAACAACTCTTTATCTCCTGCAGCATTGGCATTGCGACGCTGGACGTTCAGCACACCACCGCCGAAGACCTGATCCGTGACGCGGACGTGGCCATGTACGCCGCCAAGAAGAAAGGCCGTGGCAGCTGGGCCGTTTTCGACCTCTCGATGCGTCAGGCGTCGATCGACATGCTGCTGATGCAGAACGCGCTCAAGCACGCGATCACCCGGAATGAGTTCTATCTGGTGTACCAGCCGATCTATTCCATTGCGACTGAGACGATCGTAGGCGTTGAAGCCCTGGTCAGGTGGCGCCACTCGACTCTCGGCATCATCGCGCCGGATGTGTTCATCAGCGTCGCGGAGGACATTGGCGTCATCTGCGACCTTGGGCAGTGGGTCATGCGCAGCGCGTGTCGCGAAGTCAAGAAATGGAGTGACGCCGCCGGAGCAGTCACCCTCAAGCTGAACGTCAACGTGTCCGGCGTTGAACTGAACCGCAGCGACTTCGTCACGCAGGTCGCCGAGATTATCGCCGAGACCGGATTCGATGCCCGCGCCCTGCAGATCGAGATCACCGAGTCAGTGTTCCTCCATGAGCCGGAGATTGTGGCCAAAACCCTTGAAGACCTTCGCGCTCAAGGCATCCGCATTGCGCTGGACGATTTCGGCACCGGGTACAGCTCCCTTGGTTACATCGACCGCTACCCCATTGACGCGATCAAGATCGACCGTTCTTTTGTCACGCGCATGATGAAACATGAACGCAGCGTCGCCATCGTCAACAGTATTTTGTCGCTGGGGCAGGCACTGGACCTGGCGATTGTCGCCGAGGGCGTCGAGACCCTTGGCCAGCTGGATCAGCTCAGGGAATTAGGCTGCCCTTACGCCCAGGGTTTCCTGCTCAGTCCGCCGGTGCTGGCTGAAGATGTGCTGGCGATGCTGATGACGAGCAAACGCCAGCCCCTCCCTTGATGCGTTAGCCACTTGAAGCTGCCGTTGCCAGGGCCACGTGCTGTATGAGTTGGGAGCGCTTACGCGGCTCAAACGATGTCGTCAACCACACCGCCATCAACCCGCAGCGCTGCGCCGGTAGTGGCCGATGCCTGGGGCGAGCACACGTAGACGATCATATTGGCGACCTCTTCGACGGTGGCGGCACGCTGAATAATCGAGCTTGGACGGTGCTCGGTTACGAAGGCCTTGGTCACTTCCTCCAGGGATTTGCCCGTGCGCGCCACTTCACTTTGCATCATGGCGGCAACGCCATCGGACAAAGTCGGCCCCGGCAGCACGCTGTTGACCGTTACCCCGGTGCCCGCAACCCGTTTCGCAAGGCCCCGGGCCAAGGCCAACTGCGCGGTCTTGGAGACGCCGTAGTGAATCATGTCAGCGGGGATGTTGCGTGCGGACTCGGACGACACGAACACCACCCTGCCCCATTTCCTGGCCACCATTGCCGGGAGCAGTGCGCGACTCAGGCGTACCCCTGACATCACGTTGGTCTGCCAGTAGCTGTCCCACACCTCATCTTCGGTTTCAAAAAAATCCTGGGGGCCATAGATCCCGGCGTTGTTGACCAAGACGTCGATAGGCCCGGCCCCCTGCAGCAGCGTTTCAACACCGCCTGCATCACTTAGATCTGCGGCGACGCCGGTAATCGTGGCACCGGGCACAGCGCTCACCAGTCGGGCAATTGCTTGCTTGACCGAGCTTTCACTGCGGCCATTGACCACCACCTCGGCACCCGCCTCGGCCAGACCTTTGGCAATCGAGAAACCGATGCCGCCGGTTGACGCGGTGACCAGCGCACGTTTGCTATTCAGCTGAATGTTCATTTCCACTCCGTCACATTTGGGTTGGGGGGCAGTACAGAACTCACCCTATTTGAGCTGCCACGGCTTGCATAGACGCAATCGCGTCTTTCGCCATCGAGTGGCCACAAGCCGCGTCTCAGAGCCTTTTGCCAGCATTTACCGTTCGTCACTCCCGGCCAATCTCTTTGAACGACAGGCCGGTACGGTCGTACTAAATCTGGCGCATATATGTCCCTATCTGCACCTCATTTTTCTGGAGAACCCATGAAAGCCATTATTTACAACGGTCCTTACGACGTCAGCGTTCAGAACGTTCCCGATGCCAAAATCGAAAAAGCGACCGACGTGCTGGTCCGCATTACCACGACCAACATCTGCGGCTCCGATTTGCACATGTATGAAGGCCGCACCAGCTTCGAAACGGGCCGGATTCTGGGTCACGAGAACCTGGGCGAAGTCATCGAAGTGGGCGCCGCAGTTGATCGCGTGAAAGTGGGCGATATGGTTTGCCTGCCGTTCAATATCGGTTGCGGCTTCTGCGAAAACTGCGAGCGCGGCCTGACCGGCTACTGCCTGACCGTCAACCCTGGCAGTGCCGGTGGTGCCTACGGTTTTGCGGAAATGGGCCCTTATGAGGGTGGTCAGGCTGAACTGCTGCGCGTGCCGTATGGCGACTTCAATTGCCTGGTGCTGCCTGAAGATGCCAAGGAGAAAGAAGACGACTACGTCATGCTGTCGGACATCCTTCCCACCGGCTGGCACGCGACTGAGTTGTCCGGCTTGCTGCCGGGTGAAAGCATCGCGATCTATGGCGCAGGCCCGGTCGGACTGATGGCCGCCCATGCCGCAATGATCAAAGGTGCCTCGCAAGTCTTCGTGGTCGACAACCATCCAGACCGTCTGGCACTCGCTGCCAAGCTGGGCGCCACGCCGATCAACACGGCACAGACCCAGGCCGTGGAGCAGATCATGAATCTCACCAATGGCAAGGGCACTGACCGTGGCTGCGAATGCGTGGGCTATCAGTGCTGCGACAAGCATGGCCATGAAGCCAATCACGAAACCATGAACAACCTGGTCGCCTCCACCAAGCCCACCGGCGGTATCGGCGTCGTGGGTGTCTTCGTGCCCCAGGATCCCAACGCTGCAAGTGATCTGGCGAAAGAAGGCAAGATGGCCTTCGACTTCGGTTCCTTCTGGTTCAAGGGCCAGCAGATCCGTACCGGCCAGGCCAACGTCAAGGCGTACAACCGTCGCCTCGCCGAGCTGATCCATCATGACCGCGCCAAGCCGTCGCAGATCATTTCCCACAGCCTGAAGTTGTCCGAAGGTCCGGACGCCTACAAGCACTTTGATCAGCGGGACGACGGCTGGACCAAAGTGGTGCTCAAGCCTTCGGCATAATCCTCTGGCGCACTCCGTTGAGCTGTTGCGACGTTTGCGCCTGAACGATGTTAATGGGTGATCCGTGCCGAAGCGCTCGCTTTGGTCTGGATCACTCCCATCAACATGGCAGCTTCAAGGCTTCTCTCACAGTATCGACCTTTCCCAATCAGCGGCTTCGCCCCAACCGCGCCGCTTCTTTGTATCAATGCGCCAGATATCACCTTTGCGGGTCAGGCCGAACAGCACCTCATACCGCAGCCTCGTGCTGGGCGCCTGCCGCGTCATGATCACCGCCCGGCGAGCCTCACGCTCGACACTCACCAGTGCATCTTTGGGCGAATACTCCGGTGGAGACCCGAAGCTGCCGAGGCGCCCGTAAATACGGGGCTTGGACGTACAAAAACGCTCGATTATTTGATTCTGCGCCGCCTGAATAACCGACCAGGCAAGCTCGCCATCATCGATGCGTTGCTTTTGGCTGTAGCAGTCGGTTTCCCAGGCATACATGGCCAGGATGAAGCCACGCAGGACGCTTGCAGGGTTGCCGTCATCCACATCTGACCCGTCCGCTGCCACGGCGGGCCAAGGCATCGAATACTCATCAGGCGGGACAGGCGCCAGCGCACCGTGCTGCTGCAACAGCGCCACGATTTCCGTGTGGTTTCGCGCATCGGCCATCGACAGCGCATTGTGGCCGTTGCCGGTTTGTAAATGCACATCGGCCCCGGCCGCCAGCAAGGCAGCCACGACACCAGCGTGCCCCTCACGGGCAGAGAGCATCAAAGGCGTCTGTTGATAGGTGTGGGCTGTCAGATCGACGGACGCCTGAGCCACCAGTAACGCGTCCACTGCGTGAAGATCACCTCTGTCGGCGGCCCAGCCGAGGGCCGTGAACCCGAGCGTCTTATCAGCCTTGTCCAGGCTCGCGCCGCGGGCGATCAACAGGTTGAGGGTGTGTACATGGCCGGCAATGGCCGCTTCGATCAATGCCGTACGACCGGGCATCTTGTCGATAAAATCGATGTCAGCGCCACCGTCCAGCAGGCTCAGCAACGTCTCGTTCTGGCCTCGGGCGGCCGCCTTTAACAGTTTCTTGCTCAAGCGCATCTCCTGATATTAATCGCCGTTCAGTCGCGGGGCGCTCTGCGCTGCCAGTTGAAGTTGTGAATTTCCACACGCTGCTCGAGGGTTTCATTCCAGAAGACTTCAAAGCCAGCGGCTTTCAACACGCTGCACAACCGGTGCCCTACCTTGAGACTCTGTGCAGGATCATCATCGATTGCGCCAAAAGCGATGAGCAGGGCTTCTCCCTCTACAGCGCGTTCCACGTCTTGTCCGTGATAAAAACAAAAACCGTGGTAATGATCGTTCGGCGCTTGGTGAATTGCTTCGGCCACCTCCGTGAATCCGTCCGACAAGGTATAACCCGCATTGGACAGGCCACAGATACCCTCTTCATGGAGATCGTAGAACACTGCATCGAGCCGCTCGCAGGCAGTCACCTCTGGCCAGTCACGCTCTGCGTCGAGCTTGCGTTCCCACTCCGGCAGGATCAGCGCCTTCAGCGCTGTTACATCACAGTCATCGTCAATGATGTCATCGACCATCTCATCCATCTCTTCAGGCGTGTAGAAGCCCGACCACACCCACGTCCGTATGCTGTCCGCCACGTATTCATTGCTGTCGGCCATTGGCACCTCGCCTTCGTTAAACAATCAATAAAGATCCAAGCCTCGCCCCTCGGGACAGCGAAAGCCTCTAGTGTCTTGCGCGTTGCCTACCTCGGAAACCACCTGCACCGTCGCGTCTTCCAGCCGCCCTTCATTGCGACACAAAACCCACCCGTTAGCTGAAACCGCCCGCTCGAACGCCTCGGTACAAGCGGCGTGTTCTTCCAGCGTATGCACCACCGTACTGCTCAAGCCACGCCGGCGTGCCGCTGCCCGCGCCCATGAAATTTCGGCCGCAGTGACAACCCCGACATGGAGGTCCGGCACGCGCACGTTCCTGTCAATGTTCAACTGCAGGATCTCGGCAAACGGGACGAGCCGGCGAAACGCGGCGTCCGACGGATACCAGCGATCGATCAGGATGATGCTGTCGGCGGGCTGCTGGGTCAGGACGTGCCGGGAGATCCAGGCACGGCTGTCGGCGAGGCGCTCACACACCTCAAACTCCAGATCGCGGTCGGGATGCCTGGCGAGTTGGTTGACGAGGGCCATTATTTCACCCCGGTGGGGATCACTTTTGCTCTCGCTCAGCCGGATCACCTTCTTGCCATCGGCCCTCAGCGATTTCGTGACGGCCTCCAGCAGCGTGGTTTTCCCGACGCCCTTGGGCCCATCCAGAGATACAAAAAGCGCAGGGTTCATGCTTCACACAACAATTCGATAGACAGCCTTGTTTGCCCTGCCCGCTCACAGCGGCCGCTGCATGCGCCGCTGTGACTCGGGTGCTGGACGCTGGCGCTCAGGCTGGGCGCCCGGCTAAATCCTCAGGCGCTCAGGGCTTCGTCAATGGCCGCGGTCAGCCGTGGATCATCCGCCGTCACATCCGGCGCAAAGCGGCCAATCACCTTGCCGTCTCGCCCGATCAGGAATTTCTCGAAATTCCACAGCACGTCGGTGCCTGCGCCGCTTTCAATGCCGTAGCCCTTGAGGCGTTCACGGAACGGCCCGTCGCCGGTGGCAGCGGGCTGGGCGGCGGTCAGTTCGCGGTAGAGCGGGTGAGTGTCGTCGCCGGCAACCGAGATTTTCGAGAACAGCGGGAAGTGCACGTCATAGGTGGTCGAGCAAAACGACTGGATGTCGCTGTCACTGCCCGGCTCCTGTTCCTTGAAGTTGTTGGCCGGAAAGCCCAGCACTTCAAGTCCGGCGTCCTTCTTGCTCTGATACAGGCTTTCAAGCCCTTCGTATTGCGGCGTCAGCCCGCATTTGGACGCCACGTTCACCACCACCAGCACTTTGCCCTTGTACTGGCCCAGAGTGGCCGGCGTGCCATCGATTTGCTTGAGGGGAATGTCGTACAGAGAATCCGTCATGGGTGGCTCCTGCTTGCTGGGTCGGGATGTCTGGACCAACCTCATCGGTCAGCCTTTAGGGACACCTTAAAGCATGCTGCCGATGATTCGTTGATGTTTTTCGCCCTCCTCCCAAGGCTTTGTCAGAGAGGCAGTACATGGTTCGGCCCTTTCCTCGTTTCCGGTCGAGCGGAGATACCGTTCAGCGTCCCGGGCGTAATTCTTCGATCAACGGTCAGAACCTATGTGAAAGTATGGCAGTCTGACATCACATATTATTTTCTCGGCCCTGCGAGGCCTGACATGAATGACCTGCACCGCCGCAACCCGTGTCGCCTGCCTGTACTGCTGTTGATCACGCTGTCCACGGTGATCGCACTTTCCATCGTGTGGGAATTCGAGCTCGAAGCCTGGGTGATGCGCTGGCTCGCCTTGCCCTATGACGCTGACTTTGAAGACGCCGAAAGATGGCGATTCGTCCTCACTGTCACAGGGTTTTCCCTGATCTCGTTGATCATCCCGACGATCCTGCTCAAACGCCTGATCGCCAACGCCCAGTCCAGCTTCCGCGGACTGAAACAGGCACAGGCGCAGACTGAAACCCTGGCCACCTATGACTCGCTCAGTGGGCTGATCAACCGGCGCATCTTCATGGACATGGTTCGCAATCAGCTCGGTTTGAAGCGGCCTGCGGCAGTCATGCTCATCGATCTGGACCACTTCAAGGCGGTCAATGATCAGCACGGCCACGCCGCCGGCGATACGGTGCTCGTGGAAATAGCGCGCAGGCTCGAAGCCATCGCCGACGATAACGGCGGCGTGGCGGTGCGCCTGGGCGGTGATGAGTTCTGCCTGCTGTTTCTCACGTTCAAACACCAGGCCGAGCTCTGCCAGATCGCCGAGGCGGCTGTGTCCGGGCTTGGCGCGCCATTGTCCGGCGCCGTCGAACCTTCAGCGTTGGGCGCCACCATTGGCATTGCACGCTCGTGGACCGACGCACAGGAGGCTTCGGCGTTGCTGCACTGCGCCGACACGGCGATGTACCGAGGCAAGAAGGACGGGCGTTCCACCTACAACTTCTACGACAGCGAATACGAAAAGCAGCGCCGGGCCCAGGCCGACCTTGAACTGGCACTGAGACGGGCGGTTGAAGCAGACGAAATCGTGCCCTACTTCCAGCCCATCGTGGCGCTCCCTTCTCAGGAGGTTGTGGGGTTTGAAGTCCTCGCACGCTGGCTCAAGCCCGACGGCAGCGCCGCCACACCGGCCGAGTTCATTCCGGTGCTGGAGCGCCTGGGATTGATCCCGGCCATGACCCGCTCGCTGATCAGCCAGGCCTGTCGCGCCGCGAATCGCTGGGACGATCACCTGCGCTTGTCCATGAACGTCAGCGCCGCCATGGTGACCGACGCGCTGTTTCCCGATCAGTTGCTGGAGCAACTGCGGCAAGAGCAGTTTGCGTTTCACCGCTTCGAAGTCGAAATCACCGAGGAAGCCCTGGTCGGCAATCTGGACGTGGCGCGGCAGAACCTGAGCAAATTGCACGAGCACGGCATTACGGTGGCGCTGGATGACTTCGGTATCGGTTATTCCAGCCTGTATCACCTGACCCGCCTGTCCATCGACAAGATCAAAATAGACCGGTCGTTCTTTGAACCCGGGCAAACCGATCACCTGCCCATGGTCGAAGCTATCCTGGGCATGGCGCGCAGCCTGAAAATGCAGGTCACGGCCGAAGGCGTCGAGGAGTTCCACCTGCCCCATCTGCCGTCCTGGCTGGCCAACAGCGGATGCGATTATGCCCAGGGCTACCTCTACGGCCGCCCGAAGCCTGCTTCGAGTCTGTTCTGCTACAACCACCCATCGTTTGCCCAGCTGGCAGGCTGAGGCATCGTCGGCACGTGCGCGGGTCTTAGCGTCTGCGCTTCCGGGTCTTCGCGGGTCAGTCGGCGCGGCTCAGTCAATGCGGTTTGAAATGCACTGAACGCTGGCGCCGGCCTTGACTCCAAATCTTGCCCCGACGCTCACGGCCAACGTGTCGCGTCGGCGAGCATTCGAATCATCTGCCAGATCAAGGAATTCCCATGACCGATCCACGCAACGTCGCCCACGACAAAAAAGTCCAGCAAGAAAAGAAGAACCACGGCGAAGAAGTCGCGCCGGATGCCGTGCGCGCACCGCAGCCAGGCATGAAGCCCGCGCTCAAGCACGACGATGATGCTGCAGAGCAAGACGAACAGGCGTGAATCAGGCGTTGAACCGAGCTTGATATCAGCGTTTGGCGGCGCTGACTGACGTCAGTTGCCGCTGTATTTCCTCTTCCCCTTGTCATTATTCGTAAGTTCCCCCGCACAGCCCCTGCACTTGGCTATCATCTGCCTGAAAGCATGACAGGGCACCACCTCCTCTTGAAAGCATCGGCGCGGTCCCTATCTTGGGCTTCTGTATTCGGTTTGAACCGGACAGGAGCCAGTCTCCTGCTGCCTGCGAGAGAGAGAAGGAGGCCAGATCATGCGCGGCAATGCCGTCAACCACCCAAAATCCGACTCATCTTCCGTCAAGCATTCGGGCGCCCAGTGGCGGTTGATGAGTGCCTACGAGCGCTTCGAGCAACTGGTGGTCATCGCCCTCAGTTTGATCATCGCCGTGGTGATTCTCATCGCGCTACTGGCGCTGAGCCGCAAGTTCGTCATTCTCGACACCCTGACCACGCCGGCGTCGACCATTGCCGCGCTGGGCTTCGCGACCCTGGTGCTTGGCGTGGTCTGCTGGTTGCTGGGCAAACGAGACCTGTCGGCGCAGGATTAGCGGCCTGGCATCCCGGCAGGACTGCCCTCCCATGCCTTTGCCGATGGGTTGCGTGAACACTTCCCCGCGTTGCACCCCAGGTGGTTCAAAGCTGACTGACACAACCGACTGGCCGGAAGGCGCCGATGAGTAGCGGCCTTGGGTTCACCCGTTGAAGAACGTCCGGTACGCTTCGGTGATCCGGTCGATCAGGCGATGCTGGCGGAGGGCGTCTTCAAAGCGGGTCGCGTTGCTGGAACCCGTGGCTTTGTCCTCGGCATAGGCGGCGTAGAGGTAGGCCACGTCCTGCGCACTGGCATCGAGGTGCGTCACGTCAAGGGTCTGGTACCGCGCAGGGATCGGCAATTCCACGAACCTTTCGCTGCCGCCGGTCATCGACGCAATAGCATTGTCGTGAGTGTTCTGGAAACCGCGCGGATTGGTGATCCGCAGCGCGCCCTCCGTGCCGGTGATGTCGATCTGCAGGCCGGTTTTGTGGTCCTGGCCTCCCTCAAGCTGAACCGAGAACAAGCCGCCCCCAGGCAGCGTGCCGATGATCATGACTTCGTTCGGGGCGTCATAGGGAATCTGCTCGCCGGTTTCCTCAATCGTGGTGACCGGGAATTGAGTCTGCGCAACCGCCGCGAGCATTTGTGGGAAGCCAACGCCATGAAACAGCATGTCGTGAAAGTGCCCGCCGTAGATCGACAACAGGTGGGTGAAGTTTTCGGTGTTGACCGCCCACTTGGCAAATGCCGGCATGACCGCACCGAATGCGTCCACGCCCACCGACATTCGCACCGCCCTGATGCTGCCGATGTGACCCTGCCGGATCAGGTCGTGCCAATACCGCGAGCTCGGCGAGAAGCGGCGCTGCAGGCCGATGATATGGCTGATGCCCCTGGCGTTGGCCATTTCCAGGATCTGCTCCGATTGCGCGGTGGTCGTGGACAGTGGCCATTCGCAGTACACGTCTTTGCCCGCCTCGATCACCTTTTGGGTAAGCCGACCGTGTTCGGGCGTGGGCGCCAGCACCACCACAAGGTCAACGTCGGGGTGGCTGACCAGTTCATCGGCGTTGTCGAACGCGTGGCGGATCTTGAAATCATCGGCATAGCCGCGCACCTTTTGCAGGTCACGACCGGAAAGCGCCACCACCTCGAATGCGTCAAGGGATTGCAGGGCAGGAATGTGTCCGTAGCGCCCCCACCCGCCGGTGCCGATGATGCCGACGCGGATTTTATGAGTCATTGAGCGTTCCTCTGTTCATGAAAGTGACGAGCGAGGCACCTCGCGAGTCCTGCATTGCCGGAGCGAGCGGGAGATCGCGCAGAGGTACACCGCGCTGGTGAAACAGAGTAGGCGTTCTCAAATAGACGATTAAGAGGGTCAAGCGTCCATGCATAGGTGACGAATGTGTCCGCAATGGGTAAAGAAACGGCCGGGCTTAGCCAGCCTTTTCAATCACCAGGCCGCGGGCAAAATGAGCGACGACGAAGTCCACGAAAACCCTGACCCTGGGCGCCATTTGCCGGCTGCTCGGCCAGACAATATGAAAGGTGCTCGCGCCTGTCAGGTGCGTTGTCAGCAACGTCTGAAGCTGCCCGTCTGCCAATGCGTCCCGGACCGCGAAATCGGGCAGACACGCAATCCCGCGACCCGCTTTGGCCATGTACAGCAAGGCAGCGACATCGCTGCAGATCATGGCGACGGGCAGTTGACCGACGGTTGACCGGGCGGCGGTCTGCTTGAAAGGCCATTGATACAGCTTTCCCGAATTCTGCCAGCGGTAGTGAAGGCACGCATGGTCCAGCAGGTCTGCGGGGCTGGACGGCACACCGTGAGCGTTGAGGTACCCAGGCGCGGCGACGATGCAGGCGCGGTACGGGCCCAAAGGCCGGGATTTGAGCCGGGAGTCGCTTAGATCGGTGCCCCGGATGACGACGTCGAACCCCTCCTCGATCACATCCACCATCCGGTCAGTAAAGTCCAGGTCCAGCTCGATCTCAGGGTAGGCCTGCATGAAATCGGCGATAACCGGCAGCGGCAGCCCTCCCGCCAGGGCCAGCCCGACGCGCAACCGACCTCGCGGGCGCCCGGTCATCGCGGACATGTGGTCTTCGGCGGCCTGGACTTCGTCGAGGATGCGCCGGCACCGCTGCAGAAACTCCTCGCCTTCCGAGGTGAGGCGAACGGTGCGAGTGCTCCGCTGAAACAGCCGCACTCCCATCCGCGCCTCCAGCCTGGAGATGCTTTTACTCACCGCAGAAGCAGAAATGCCCAAACTGCGTCCGGTGGCAACAAAGCTCTGGCTTTGTGCTGTCTGGACAAAAATTTCCAGCCCGCCCAATGCGTTCAATCTGTCCAACAGTGCCTCGCTTGCGACATTCGATAGAAGGTGTGATGAAGAATAACTAAGACGCCTTCGACGTGTTCAAGTTGAACAACGTCGCCGCCGTGCCTCTTCGGTAGTCGGTCGGCGTCTGGTTCATCTCGTAACGGAAGTGTCGATTGAAGTTGGACAGGTTGATGTAACCCACTTCAAAACAGACATCGGCGATGGACATCTGTGTCTGCAGCAACAACCGGCAGGCCTTCTGAATGCGCAGCTTGCGCATCAGGTCGATAAACCCGTGGCCCGTCGCGCGCTTGAAGAACCGCGAGAACCCCGGTTCGCTCATGTGCAGTCGCTCGGCGATCACCGACAGCCTGATATCCCCCGTCAGCTCCCGTTGCAGGTAGTCGAATGCCCGGTGAACGCGCTCGGCACTTTTGGCATCCAGAGCAGGCGCGTAGCACGAACTCGCCAGCGTGCGAGCTTCACGGGCAGGCGCCGTGCTCAGGGTGTTGAGCAGATCGAGAAACAGCAGCAGGCGCGGCAACCCCTGCGCCATGCCGATGCGTTCAAGCAGCTCGGCCGCCTGAATTGCTGTACCGTCGGTAAATTCCAGCCCGCGGCGGGCGCGGTCAAACAACCCCTGCAATTCACCCAGTTCAGGCAGCGTTTCGCGCAGCGCCAGCAACGTAGCACCGTCGAATTGCAGCACGACGTCCCGGCCTTGCAGGTGCTCCCCCGGCGCCAGATCGCCCATCCAGTCATGGGGCAGATCAGGGCCGATCAGCGCGACATGGCCGGGGCCGAAAGCGCCGATGTAATCGCCCGCCACCAGTTTGCCGCTGCCTTTGCGGATCAGATGGATTTCGTACTCGGGGTGATGATTCCAGCGCGCGAGCGGATAGGGATAGTCGTGCTCGTACCAGCGAAAACTCTGCTGGGGCGCCGGCAGGATGATTTCCAGCTCGGCAGGCAGCTGCTCGAATAAGGCGGTTCGGCTTTCAGGCATGTCTGCCCCTTTTTTGTCGTTGTTGGCGCCAGCGTCCACACACCATACCCCTCTTGCTTCCCCCTGCTCCACCTCGCCTGTCACTGCGCGCTGATACTTTTTTAGCCGGGCGCACGGCTGGGCTGCACGGTTAAAAAAGCATCAGTGGGACATCCTCAGCGTGTTTGTTGCAGGGCGTGCGAGCTGCTGTAATCGGCACGCCACTGCCCCTAAGTGAGACGTCAGAGGGACCGGCAGTGCTCAAAAACAACAATAACGATTCCGCGCCACCGGCGTGGAATGGAGATCACCATGAAGATCACCCAACACGCGCTGCTGTTGTCTGCCGGTCTGTCCCTGGCGGGCGTCAGTCAGGCTGCCGAGACGATCACCATCGCCACCGTCAACAACAACGACATGATCCGCATGCAGCGGCTCTCCAGGGTATTCGAAGAGCAGCACCCGGACATCAAGCTCAATTGGGTGGTGCTCGAAGAAAACGTCCTGCGCCAGCGGCTGACCACCGACATCGCCACCCAGGGCGGCCAGTTCGATGTGTTGACCATCGGCACCTATGAGACGCCGTTGTGGGGCGCAAAAGGCTGGCTGGAGCCGATGAAGGATTTACCGGCCAGCTACGACCTGGACGACATCATCCCGTCCGTGCGCCAGGGCCTGTCGGTCAACGACACCCTGTATGCATTGCCCTTCTATGGCGAGAGCACGGTGACCTATTACCGCACCGATCTGTTCAAACAGGCCGGGCTGAGCATGCCCGAGCGCCCGACCTGGACCCAGCTCGGCGAGTTCGCCGCCAAACTGCATCACCCCGATCAAGGTCAGTACGGCATGTGCCTGAGGGGCAAGGCCGGCTGGGGCGAGAACATGGCCTTGCTGACGACGATGGCCAACGCCTTTGGCGCCCGCTGGTTCGACGAACAATGGCAACCTCAGCTGACCCGCCCCGAGTGGACGGCCGCTGCCAACTTCTACGTCAATACGCTGAAAAACTACGGCCCGCCCGGCGTCTCCAGCAACGGCTTCAATGAAACCCTGGCGCTGTTCAACAGCGGCAAATGCGCAATCTGGGTCGATGCCAGCGTGGCAGGCTCGTTCACCACCGACAAAGAACAGAGCCGGGTCGTGGACAGCGTGGGTTTCGCCCCGGCGCCCGTCGAAGTGACCGACAAGGGTTCGTCCTGGCTGTACGCCTGGTCCCTGGCGATCCCCGCGACCTCCAAGCACAAAGATGCCGCCAAGACGTTCACCACGTGGGCCACCTCCAAGGAATACATCCAGCTGGTCGCGCAGAAGGATGGCATCACCAACGTACCGCCTGGCACCCGCACCTCCACCTACAGCGACGCGTACCTCAAGGCCGCGCCGTTCGCCAAAGTGACACTGGAAATGATGAAGCACGCCGACCCGACGCACCCGTCGGCCCAGCCTGTGCCCTACGTCGGCATCCAGTACGTGACCATCGCGGAATTCCAGGCGATCGGCACGTCCGTGGGCAAACTCTTCTCGGCCGCGCTCACCGGCCAGACCACTGTCGAGCAAGCCCTGGCGGCCGCGCAGTCGACGACGGAGCGGGAAATGAAACGCGCCGGTTACCCGAAAAAATAAATGCCCTGTCGGCAGCCCCCTGCCGCCTCTTTCTGGATGACGGATGACTCTTTCAATGAAACGACTCGAAGGTAAAAGCGCACTGATCACAGGTTCAGCCCGGGGTATCGGGCGGGCCTACGCCGAAGCCTACATTCGCGAAGGCGCGACGGTGGCCATCGCCGACATCAATCTGGAGCGTGCGACCCAGACGGCCAGCGAACTGGGCGCCAGTGCCTACGCGGTGAGAATGGATGTCACCGATCAATCGTCCATCGACGCGGCCATTGCGGCAGTCGTCGCCACCACCGGCAAGCTGGATATCCTGATCAACAACGCTGCATTGTTTGATCTGGCACCAATAACCGAGATCACTCGCGAGAGTTACGAGCGCTTGTTCTCGATCAATGTGGCCGGCACGTTGTTCACCCTTCAGGCGGCGGCCAGGCAGATGATCGCCCAGGGTCATGGCGGCAAGATCATCAATATGGCGAGCCAGGCCGGCCGGCGCGGCGAGGCACTGGTGGGCGTTTATTGCGCGACCAAGGCCGCGGTCATCAGCCTGACCCAGTCAGCGGGACTGAACCTCATCAAGTACCGGATCAACGTCAATGCGATCGCCCCGGGCGTCGTCGACGGCGAGCACTGGGATGGTGTGGACGCGCTGTTCGCCAAACACGAGGGCCGGCCGCTGGGCGAGAAGAAGCGGCTCGTCGGCGCCGAAGTGCCCTACGGCCGCATGGGCACTGCCCAGGACCTGACCGGCATGGCGATCTTTCTGGCGTCGGCTGAGAGCGATTATGTCGTCGCCCAGACCTACAACGTTGATGGCGGTAACTGGATGAGTTGAGCCCAAGGAGTGACCTCCAGGATATCGGGCATTGCTTTGCATCGGGCCTTACGCGACCCGGTGGAATTGAATATACCGAGACCGGCCTCTTCCCGGCTGAAGCCGACTCCACTGACTGATCGCGCACATCCCGTTATGATTGACCGCTCAATGAAAAGGGACGCAGGTCACATGGACATCAGAGAATCAGGCGTCATCGCCACAGCCAATGGCCTCGCGATAGACGCCGACGTGCGCTTCGAATGCGTCGGCTGTGGGGGGTGCTGTCGCGGCCGCTTCGTGCCCTTGACCCTTGGCGAAGCCGTGACCTGGCTGAAACGCGGCGATCCTGTGGGGGTATTGCTTGAGGCATTCGACGATTCACTCTGGCCGGTCGACTCACCCGAATATGCCTACAACGCCGGGCGATCCGCGCCGGTCAACGGCGGTTCGGGTACGCTGCGGGTGACGGTGATTCTGGCGGCAAACGCGATTCCTGAATGCCCGAACCTTCAAAAAGACGGGCTCTGCTCGGTGTATCTTGAGCGGCCGCTGGTGTGCCGGATCTACCCGATGGAGATCAGTCCTTTCATTGAGCTGAAACCTGAAGCCAAGGACTGCCCGCCGGAAAGCTGGCAACAGGGCAGCCTGCTGGCCTCGGATCAGGGGTTGGCGATGCTGGTCCAGCAATCCCGCCAGACCGACCGCGAGGATGCGCGGCGCAAAGTGGCAGTGTGCGAAAGCCTGGGCCTGACCGTCGCCGGCTGGAAAGGCAACGGTCTGGTGATTCACCAGCCCTCGGTCGAAACACTGCTCGCCGCCTGCGAAAGCGCTGAGGTCAATGCCGGCCCCGCTGCTCAAGCCTGGCAGATCAAGGCAGAAGACCCGGCGTTGAGGGCTTATCTCCACGCTCAGTCCGTCCCCTTGGCCGACTCACCCAGCGACGATTACATCTTCCACCCACTGCCCCGCTGAACGGCCGCCGCTGAACCGCTTGCAGCTTGCCGCCTCAGCCTATTACCCGCGCATACACCGCCCGGTCCACATTCCCCCCGGACAGAATGACCCCGACCTTCTTCCCTGCCATGGCCCGGCGTTCCTGGATGAGCGCCGCCAGTGCAGCGGCCCCTGCGCCCTCCGCGAGGTTATGGGTGTCGGTGTAATAGACGCGCATGGCCTCGGCGATTTCTTCCTCGCTGACGGCGACAATGCGCTCCGCCCCGGTTCGATAGATCGCGAAGGCCGCAGGAATGGGTCGGCGCACGGCGAGGCCGTCGGCGAAGGTGTTCGCCGACGGGGTCTGCAAAATAGTGCCTTCCTCGAACGACCATTTGGCGGCCGCTGCCTCGGTGGAGACCACACCGACCACCTGGGTCTGCAGGCCCAGCGCGTCACGGGCGGCAATGACGCCGCAAATGCCCGACCCACAGCCGATCGGCACGTAAACCGTGTGCAGATCCGGCGCGGCCATGAACAACTCCAGCCCATAGGTGGCCACGCCCTTGAGCAACTCGATGTGGAATGGCGGGACCAGGTAGTGCCCATGCAGATCCGCCAGCCGCGCGGCCTCTTCCCGGGCTTCGTCGAAATCCCGGCCGCATTCGATGACGGTGCCGCCAAGTGCACGCATGGCGTTGTTCTTCTCCGGCGAGTTGCCTTCTGGCACCACAATCGACGCACGCAAGCCCAGCGCGGTGGCGGCCAGCGCCAGGCTCTGACCGTGGTTGCCCCGCGTCGCCGTGACGATGCCTCTGACGGTCGGGTACGTGCGCTTGAGCCAGTGCATGAACGTAATTCCGCCGCGCACCTTGAACGCTCCGGTGGGCGTGTGGTTTTCGTGCTTGACCCACACCGTGCTGTTCAGCCGCTCGGCCAGTAACGGCCACGGGTATTGGGCGGTGGGCGGCATGACCTCGTACACCTGGCGAGCGGCCTGTTCGATATCGTCCCGTGTCAGTCCGTGCATGGGCTGTCTCCTCGAAAATGTGGCCCAGTCTAGGCAGACGCTCACCCCGCCGGCTTTCAAAAAACTGACCTGACTTTTGCTGAATCACTTGATTACTATGAGGGCCATGAACCCGACAAAACGCCCGCCTCACCCGCTCCCGTCTGAACCGGTTCGCCGTGTCGAAGCAGGCCCGTGGATGATCGAATTGCTGCCTGCCGCCGGTTATGCCACGCGCTATGTGGCGACCCAGGCGGCGATCGGCTTTGCCTTCGAAAGCCAGCGTGGTCTGCACGCCATCGGCAGCGACCGGGTGCAGCCCTTCGACGCAGTGCCCAACGGCCTGGCGTTCGTGCCCGCCGGGTGCGACGTGTTATCGGAGTCGCCCGCGGGCGGTGAATACCTGCGGCTGCTGCGCACCGACGGGCTCGCTCTGAAGGGGGATCACGCTTTCAACAACCGCATTGATGCTCAGTCGATCACCCTGGCCATGAGGATGCGCGCGGCATTGTTGCAGCGCTCGGCGGCGGATGACTGGGAGGGCTGGGCGCTGGCCCTTGCTGAACGGGCCGAGAACAAGAGCGGTTTCGACGCGCCGCTGCAAGGCTCGATCAACGGCAGCCGGATGCGCAGACTCGATGAGTTCATTGACGCCGGCATCGACGGCCCGCTGGGGGTGCAGGCCATGGCGCAGATGCTGGGGTTGTCCGAGGGTTATTTCATTCGAGCGTTCAAGCACACCACGGGCAAGAGCCCGCACAGTTACTTGATCGACCGGCGTCTGGCGAAGGCCCGGGCCCTGATGCGCGATTCAAGCGCGCGACTGGCGGAGATCGCCCACGCCTGCGGCTTCAGCTCCCAGGCGCATATGGCAACGGCGTTTCGGCTGCGCATGGGCATCAGCCCGGCGAAGCTGCGCAACCAGTCGTCGTTGTGATTCATCACCCGCTGATCTCACCTCACCAGCCGTGCCGCTGCAGCACCGCCTTGATAACGGGGTGATGATCGACGACTTCCAGGGACCCATAAAACTCGGGGCGGGATGCCCGGAGGTGTTCCCGCGCCCCACTCCACTGGCTGACCACGCAGGCGAGGATTTCGACGGCGCCAGGCGCATGGGGATGCCAGGCTACCGAGTTGTAAAACACATCGGCGAGCACGTCCCACTGGCTGTGCAGCTTGCTCCGGGTGCCTGCGACCAATCGGTCTAATTGGCCAGGCTCGGCGTCAGGCAGCCACCGCTCCGGATAATCGATCAGGCCGATGGACGCATAACAATTGGTGGTGAGGTACGCCAGGGCCCGGAGTTGCTGGGCACGCTCAAGGGTCTCTGAAGACAACAGGCCGGACAGCGGAAAGGCCAGGCCCAGGTGCGTGAGGATGGCCGCGCTCTCCGTCATCACTTCGCCGCCGGGGATGACCAGCGTCGGCACCTGCATCAACGGGTTCAGACGCTTCAGTTCGTCCTGCCCTGCACCGGCTTCCCATGAACTTGCGCCCATCAAGCGGTAATCGGCGCCGCACAGCGTGAGCGCGATCTCAATAGCGGCCGAGCCGGATCTGTCGGCCCCGAATAATCTGAACATGCTGTCTCCCGCTCTCATCAGGCTTTATTGCCGTGGCGCCGCTGCCATTCATCCGCAACATCGCCCAGGGTCTTGGCGCTGTCGTTGCGTATCCAGGCCATGAAGTCGCGGTCGAACTTGAAGGCCGGCCCACACTGCGCGGTCATGAACCGGCGCACGTTCTGGGTGTTGCGGTAATCCTGGGTGACAGGGGTGTCTCGGGAAAGGGATTCGCTGTGCCAATCGAAGGCCATGGGGACTTGGTCCAAGTAAGGGGGGGCGCCGCACAGTCTAGTCGGGAAATACGTATGGGTCAGACCGAGCGACAGGCGCCAGGCAAGGCAGTGCGCCGGTCGCGGGATCCATTCCACATTTATTTCAACTATCCCCCCCTCTCACAGTCACACAGTCATTCCCGCCCATTGACTGATGATGTATCCGCATGAGTTTCATTCTTTGCATGACCGTCTTCGGTGTCCTCCTGATGCTGCTGGCGCTGACTTCTTCTTACCTGCGCTGGCTGCCGGTCACGACGTCGGCGGTGTGCCTGGCGTTTGGCGCCGCGATCGGGCCCTGGGGCCTGGACATCGCGCAGCTCGACGTTCGCGACGCACGCCACTGGCTTGAACGCCTGACTGAAATCGCCGTGCTGTTTTCCCTGTTCAACACCGGCATCAAGCTGCGCCTGCCCCTGCACCGTGGCGCCTGGCATTCGGCGTATTTGCTGGCCGGACCGGTGATGCTGGCGACCATTGCCGGCGTCAGCCTGACCGCCCATTACCTGTTCGGCCTGTCATGGCCGATCGCGCTGTTGCTCGGCGCCATGCTCTCGCCCACCGACCCGGTGCTGGCGGGGCTGGTCCAGGTCAACAGCGCCCAGGACCTGGACCGGGTGCGCTTCGGCCTGTCCGGTGAGGCCGGGCTCAACGACGGCACCGCGTTCCCCTTCGTGATTTTCGCGCTGATGTTCATCACCCACGGTTTTTCGGATTTCGACTGGACCCAGGGCTGGCTGCTGAAAAACATCATCTGGGGAGTGCCCGTCGGGCTGATGCTGGGTTACGGCTTGGGCCGTGGCGTCGGCCATTTGATGATCTACCTGCGCATCAAGAACGCCGACAGCACCCTGTCGCCGAATGACTTCCTCGCCCTGGCGCTGATTGCGATTGCCTACGTCACTGCCGAAGGCCTGGGCGCCTACGGATTCCTGGCGGTGTTCGCGGCGGGCATTGGCGTGCGTCACGCCGAGTCCAACACCACCCAGTCGGAAGTGCCGTCGGAACACGTGGCCATTCCGGTGGTGGGACACACCCACAGCGATCCGGAGTCGGCGATCATGGGTGACCGTGATTCACTGTCCGACAGTCAACTCGCCGCCGGCGTGATGATGGGCGACATGATGGTGTTCGGCAGCCTGGTGGAGCGCGCCATGGAGGTGCTGCTGATCACCCTTCTCGGCGCGGCCCTCGCCAGTTACTGGGACTGGCGCGCCGTCGGTCTGGGCCTGGCGTTGTTCTGCGTGATCCGGCCCTTGAGCGTGTGGCTGCTGATCAGTGGCAAATTGCTCACTCGGCCGCAGAAAGCGCTGGTGGGCTGGTTCGGCATTCGCGGCATCGGCACGCTGTATTACCTGTGCTATGCGCTGACCCATGGCCTGCCGACCGAGGCGGTCCACACCACCATCAGCCTGACGCTGTCGGTGGTTGCGCTGAGCATTCTTTTGCACGGGATCAGCATTCAGCCGCTGCTGGAGCGCTACGAGCGCAGCATCACCAAAGACAGCAAAGACTAGCGCAGGGATCGCGACCGCATTGATTTGCAGAGCTGGCCTTGTGACTAAAACCCTCGTGATAGACAGCGTCGATCACCCTATCGGAACAAGCGATTGGACGCTCAAGACCCCGATCGGTAGCGTGCTCACTAATTGATCAGGCCTTTTGGGCGCCCTCTGCCATGCGGTTTAACGTCGCAGCGGCACGCCCATCAGAGATCGGCGCCGTGTCGGCTGACACCCCCGCGCACCAAGACTGGATGCTTGAACCCCTCCTTCGTTTTCGCGTCACGGCTCACTCAGTCGTGGCGCGGTTCATTGCTTGCGAGCCTGAAAGCCTATGTCCATCAATACACCGCAGCAGATCGCCGAAATCACCATCGAGGCTGGCGTCAAGAAGTCCCATCTGCCGACCCCGGCGATCTTGGTGCTGGGCTTTCTCGCCGGGGCGTTCATCGCCCTGGGCTTTTTGCTGGACATCCACGTCAGCACGATGATCCCGCCGCAGTGGGCCTCATTGGGCAACCTGCTGGGCGCGGCGGTGTTTCCGCTGGGTCTGATTCTGGTGATCCTCGCCGGCGGCGAGCTGCTCACGGGCAACATGATGAGCCTGCCGACGGCGATGTTTGCCGGTCGGGTGCCGCTGTCGGCGGTGGCTCGGAACTGGGCGCTGGTCACCTTCGCCAACCTGCTGGGCGCGCTGTTCGTCGCCTACTTCTTCGGCCATGTGCTGGGCCTGACGGAAGGTGCGTACCTGGCCAAGACCCTGGCCATCGCCAAGGCCAAGGCCAGCGCAGATTTCAGTCAGGCGTTTATTTCCGGCATTGGTTGCAACTGGCTGGTGTGCCTGGCGGTCTGGTTGTCATACGCCAGCAAAGATGTGACCGGAAAGGTCGTTGCCATGTGGTTCCCGATCATGGCCTTCGTCGCCATCGGCTTCCAGCACGTCGTCGCCAATATGTTCGTGATCCCGGCGGCGATCTTTGCCGACGCCCTGAGCTGGACCGATTTCGTTGAAAACTTCGTCGCGGTGTTCCTGGGCAACGCCGTGGGGGGTGCAATTTTCGTCGGGCTCGCGTATTACGTGTCCTATTCGAAAGCCATTCAGGCTTCGGCCACCGGCGTCGCTGCAGCGAGTATCGAGCAGCAGACCGGTCGCCAGATTTAACGCTGCAGCCGCGCGCTTCGTTGCTGCAGGCGCGCACCCTGTTTCTGCCACGCGTCACGTTGTGAGAGTAATCAATGTCAGATCGAGTCCTGATGGACAGCTATTCACGCAAGGTCGATTACGTCCGCATGTCGGTCACGGATCGCTGCGATTTTCGCTGCGTGTATTGCATGGCCGAGGACATGACGTTCCTGCCGCGTCAGCAGATTCTTTCCCTCGAAGAAATCCATCAACTGGCCGAGCGCTTCGTGGCGCTGGGCACCAAAAAGATTCGTCTGACCGGCGGTGAGCCACTGGTGCGCTCCGGCATCGTCGGGCTGGTTCGCAGCATCGCCGCCCTGCCCGGCCTGCGCGAACTGTGCATGACCACCAACGGCTCGCAGCTGGACAAACTCGCCGTGCCGCTGTTCGAAGCTGGCCTCAAGCGCCTCAACATCAGCCTCGACAGCCTGGACCCGGCGCGCTTCAAGGAATTGACCCGCACCGGTGATCTGAGCAAGGTCATCGCCGGGATCGACGCTGCCAATGCGGCGGGTTTCGAGCGCACCAAGCTCAATTGCGTGGTGATGCAGGGTCGCAACGACCACGAGATTAATGATCTAGTCGCCTTCGCCATCGATCGCGGCGTCGATATCACCTTCATCGAAGAGATGCCGCTGGGCACGATCAGCGAGCACAGCCGCGCCGAGTCGTTCTACTCCAGCGAGCAGGTGCGCGAACGCATCGCCGAGCGCTACACCCTGGTGCACTCGACTGAAACCACGTCCGGGCCTTCGCGTTACTGGCGCGTGGCTGAAGCGCCCCACATCCGCATCGGCTTCATCTCGCCCCACAGCCACAACTTCTGCGCAACCTGCAACCGTGTGCGCGTTACGGTGGAAGGTCGTTTGCTGTTGTGTCTGGGCAACGAGCATTCGGCTGATCTGAAAGCCGTGCTGCGGGCCAATCCGGGTCAGCCGGACAAGCTCGAGAAAGCCATCGTCAACGCCATGCAATTGAAGCCGTGGAAGCACAACTTCGAGCTCAACGATGACGTGCAGGTGGTGCGCTTCATGAACATGACCGGCGGCTGAATACGCCCTTGGTGCTGAGCTGTCAGCGCCTCATGAAACGCCTGGCAGCCTCCAGCCCCGAGACTGCCAGTCCTTGCCGGACAGGCTGATCAGCCCTTGATGAAGCCCAGCAGGATCTCGTTGATTTCTTCCGCCTGAACCGTGCACATGCCGTGGGACCCGCCCTTGACCACGTGCAATGTCGAGCCTTCTACCAACTCGTGACTCTTGTAGCCGGACGCGACGATCGGGACGATCTGGTCGTCATCGCCGTGCAGGATCAGGGTTGGCACGTCGATCTTTTTCAGGTCTTCGGTGAAGTCGGTTTCCGAGAATGCCTTGATGCAATCGAATTCGCCTTTGACGCCGCCGAGCATGCCGATGGACCAGAACGAGTCGATGGCGCCCTGAGAGGTTTTGACGCCGTCGCGGTTGAAGCCGAAGAACGGCACGGCCAGATCCTTGAAGAATTGCGAGCGGTCGGCGGTGAAGCCGGCGCGGATGCCATCAAACACGTCGATGGGCAGGCCTTCGGGGTTTGCGTCGGTTTTGAGCATGAGCGGTGGCACGGCGCCGATGAGGACGGCTTTGGCAACGCGGGCGGTGCCGTGGCGGCCGATGTAGCGGGCGACTTCACCGCCGCCGGTGGAGTGGCCGATCATGATGGCGTCTTTGAGGTCGAGGGCGTCGAACAGTTGGGCGAGGTCGTCGGCGTATGTGTCCATGTCGTTGCCGTCCCAGGTCTGGCCGGAGCGGCCGTGGCCACGGCGGTCGTGGGCGATGACGCGGTAGCCGTGCTGGCCGAGGAAGAGCATTTGTGCATCCCATGCGTCGCCGTCGAGGGGCCAGCCATGGGAGAAGACGATCGGCTGGCCGGTGCCCCAGTCTTTGTAGAAGAATTCGGTGCCGTCTTTCAGGGTCAGGGTGGTCATGGGATGCGGTCCTCGGGATAGGGTGCGGGGGAAGGTTGAGCGTAGTCGCTCGTGGCGGGGCTGGATTGGAGATATGTGCTTAATTGCCGCGGCCAGACTTGAAACCAAATCGAGATCTAGAGCCAGATCAAGATCAAGGGCGTCTGCCTGGGGGCAGACTATTTCGCCTTCGGCGAGTTACTTGGAAAAGCACCCCAAGTAACCAAGGGTGCCTGCTCCTGGTTGGGTTCCTCCTTCGTCGGAATACCCTCACTCCGGTCTCGCTCCGTGGGCCCGCGCCGAACGGACATCCATGTCCTGACGGCGCTCTCGCCGCATCCATGCGGCTCGGCCCACTCCACGAGACCTGCGTTCAGCCTGCACCCAAGTCGCGATTGGCGGTGACTGGGCTTTTTGCGTACGAAGATCAAAAGCAGATCAGACGCAGATAGATGGCGCTGTTGGTAGGACACGCTTTAGCCGGGAAAGCCCAAGGCGTCACGCAGCAAATCTTGTGGTGTTCAAACTGGCCTCTTCCCGGCTAAAGCCGGTCCTACAGGCCGCATCTCTGATCGTGCCTACGCTCTGCGTTCAGACCCGGTTAAAACCGGTCTCACTGACTGTACGCGCTGCTGTTAGTGGGACCGGCTTTAGCCGGGAAGAGGCCGGTTTGGACGCCGTCTATTTCCTGGCAAACACAATCCCTGTGGGAGTGAGCTTGCTCACGAAGACGGCGTGTCGGACGCCGAAGATTTGATCGTGCTCGCGCCCGGCCTAACCAGCGCGCAAGATGCCTCAGCCCTGGCTGCCTCCGCGGCTCAACGCACCCAGACGACCGGAGATCGACTGCATGCCTTTGCCCAGTTCGCGCAAGGTGCCGGCATCCCGGGCGCCTTGTTCGCTGGAGGCGTGGATGCGCACCGCCAGCTCATTGATTTCGTGAGTGACGTGGCTCTGCTCCTGGGCGGCCACGGCGATTTGATGGGCGCGCTGGACGATGTCGTCGAAGCTGAAGACGGTGGTGCCCAGTGTGGCGGCAACATTGACCGCCTGCTGCACCGACTCACGGGTGCGATGGGCGCCGTTCTGCATCGTCGAGACCGCCGCACTGGAGGCCTGACGCAGTTGCGAGATCATCTCTTGAATTTCGTTCGCCGAGGCCTGGGTTCTCCCGGCCAGCGTGCGCACCTCATCAGCCACCACCGCAAAGCCGCGCCCTTGCTCACCTGCACGCGCCGCTTCGATCGCGGCGTTCAGGGCCAGCAGATTGGTCTGTTGGGAGATCGATTTGATCACCTCCAGCACGCTGCCCACGCGCTCGATGTCATCGCCCAATTGGGTGATAGCGCCCGCCGCGCCGGCAATGTCCGTTGCCAGCACTTCGATGGACTGGCTGTTGCTGTTGACCTGATCCTGGCTTTTCTGCGCATCGCCCAGGGAACGGCGGGCGGTGTCGGAGCAGTCGGTGGTGTTCTGGGCGACTTCGTTGGCACTGGCCGACATCTCGGTGATTGCGGTCGCCAGTAAGGTGTTGTCCTGACGCTGGGATTCGGCCCGCTCGGCGACGCCTTGGGACAGCTGCGCCAGCTCGTTGGCCTGGCGTTCCAGAGACACCGACTCCTCGGCGATGCGGTGCAGCATGTCGCGCAGGGAACCGGCGTAGCGGTTGACCGACTCACGCAACGCACCGATCTCGTCGGCCCGCACGATGGCCAGTTGAGTATCGATCTGACCGCCCTGCCCCAGACTCGATATCTGCGCGGTGGTTTCCTCCAGCTGCGCCAGCAGGCGCTTGCCGGCCAGCCAGGCCAGACCCAGCAGCACGCCAAGCAGCGGCAGCAGAAACAACAGAATCTGTCCGGTGAGGCGGTTGGCCAGGCCGACGACGCGGGCTTCCGGGGTCACCAGCCCAATGCGCCAGCCCGTGCCGGCCATGGTCGCCAGGGTGACGTAGGCCGGGCCGTTGAGCCGACCGTCGTGCTCAATCCTCAGGGTCGAGAGGGCCGAGGTGTTGCTCGCAAGCTGATCAGCCACCGGCTTTAACCAGGGTTGTTCCTGGCTCAAACCGGTAATGGTCAGCAGGCCCTTGGTGCCCTTCGCATCGGGGAAATACAGCAAATTCCCCGAAGGATCGACCGCAAATGCGTAGCCGTCCGTAACGCCGCCTTTCTCTTTGAGGAAAGCTGCCAGACCATCAAGTTTCAAATCGATGGTCGCGACACCGGCGAACGCGCCCTGCGCCCGATAAGGGACGCTGCAGGTGGTCATTGCCACGCCGCTGACCGGGTCCTGATAAGCATCGGACCAGACGCAACGTCCCGCCGGTGCGGACTTGGCCCCGGTGTACCAGGATTCAGCCTGATAAGGCGGCGTTTTGGCCTGATTGTATTCGTCCGAGAAGCCCAGTCGGTTGCTGGCGTCCCGTGCCCAGAAAAAACTGCGACGTTCGGTGCCTGGGGAAAAGGCATTGGGCTCCGGCCACACGCCGCCACCGGCGATGGCGGAATCCCCCTGGCTGTCGATCAAGCCGGGGAAATTGCTCATGTACAGGGTTTCTTCGTGGGGCAGTGTCTCGGCCAGCAGCGCCATGGCGGCAGCGGTCCCCTCGATGCGGCTCAATGGCAACGCCAGCTGACGGGTAATGGCGCTGGCTGACTGCTCCGCCGACTCGGTGCCGGCGGCCACCAGTTGGGGTTTGCCCCCCAGGGTCATGACCGCGAAAATCGCGACGGCCGTGAGAATCAGCAATGTCAGGATCCCCAAGGTCATTCGTCCAGCAATACGGCGGGGAATCAACGACATGGTCAAGCTCCGAAGGAAATGTAGGGCTACATTTGCAACGGCCGTGACAGGGAAAAGTTGAAGCCGGACCGAGGTTTAAACGACATGGGCGACAGGAGGTTATAGGACGACTGGCCAAACGACTCCCCGCCCGCCCCGTTCAGACCTCCATTGCGTCCCGCGCCACCCGAATGTGGTCGGGCAGCTCCGCGGAATGCTCCAGCAACCACGCATCCAGCGTATGCCCGACATGGGTCAGCACGGCCTGATCGGGCTTCACCGCTGCAATGATCTGCAGCGCCACATTCACATCATTGTGGTTGCGCGGCGTCTGCGGTTGCGGCGGCATGGAGCAGTCGAGGACCAGCACATCCAGCGCCTGGCGCTGCAAGAAGGTTTGGGTGTCGTGGGGCAAACCGACGGTGTCGGTGAGATAGGCGATGCGGCGGCCACCGCCTTCCAGCAGGTAACCCAGCGTCGGCTTGGAGTGCAGCAGCGGCAGCGCGGTGACTTGCAGTTCGCCCAGGGCGCGGCTTTCGAACGGCATGAAGGGCTGACTGAAATCGAGAATGCCGGGGTGTTTGTACAGGTCCGACAGCCCTTCCGGGTCCACCGGGCCGTGGACCGGGATGACCAGACCCTGGCCCCAGCGCAGGTGCAACAGGCCCTGGGCATGGTCGGCGTGGTAGTGGGTTTGCAGGATGCCGCTGAGGCTGCGCGGCGGGAAGCGTTCAGTCAGGTCGGGCAAGCCGCTGTCGATCAGCCAGCGTTGCTCCCCTAGTTCCACCAGCGCGCAACACGGGCGGCGGCGCAAGCGTTGGTCGGCGTAGGCGGCGCGACAGGCCGCGCATTCGCAGCCGTAAACCGGGACCTGCCGCGCATCCCCCGTGCCCAGCAGGGTCAGGCGCATGCGGGGTTTCGCTCCAGTCGCTGCAACAGTCGGGCGACGGTTTGTTCCAGCGCACCGGAGTTGTCCAGCACGATCAGCGCGGGGTCATTCACCTGCAAATCGTCAGCAAACTGGGCATTGCGCGCCAGCCGGGTTTCGATGTCTTCGGCCGATTCCCGTGCCCGGCTGAGCAATCGATCCCGCAGCACCGATTGATCCACTGTCAGCAACACCACCCACAGCGACGGATAGCGCGACCGCGCTTGGGCCAGATGGCCGCGCGAGCCGTTGACCAGCACGTCGTGCCCGTCGGCCAGCCATTGATCGATCTCTTTCGGGATGCCGTAATGCAGGCCGTTGGCGAACCAGTCGAGTGCAAACGCCCCCTCGGCCTGCAGCGCCTCGAAGCGCTCGACGCTAACGGCCTGGGCCGCTTCGCCCTTGGCTTCCGCCGAACGGGTGATGACCCGACGCACGATGCGGCAGTCCCGCGCAGCCAACGCCTCGCGGGCCGCGTCCAGCAGGCTGTCCTTGCCCGAACCCGACGGCCCGATGAGATAGATCAACCTGCCTGCCATCAGAACACCCTCTTCGCTTGTCGCCAGACTTGTTGAATGATTGGCAGTGTGCCGATAGCCCGGGCGTGGATCAGGTCGGCGCGCAGGCCGACGCGAATCTCGCCGCGATCGTGCAAGCCCGCCGAACGGGCCGGTGCCAGGCTCACCGTGGTCACGGCACGCGCCAGTCCGGCGCCTGTCGAGTCATCCGCTGCATCCAACTGGGCGCCCAGGGTGAATGCCGCCTGCAACAGGCTGGCCGGATAGTAATCGCTGGAGAGAATATCCAGTAGCCCTTCTTCGGCCAGTGTCGCCGCCGCGATGTTGCCCGAGTGCGAGCCGCCGCGAACGATGTTCGGCGCGCCCATCAACACGCTCATGCCCAGACGCCGGCAGCCCTGCGCGGCCTCGAGGGTGGTCGGGAACTCGGCGATGCTCATGCCGTAGGCCGCCGACTCCTCGACGTGGGCCAGTGTCGCGTCGTCGTGACTGGCCACCGACAGGCCGCGGGCCAGGCAGATGTCGACGATGGCCCGGCGATAACGGTCGCTGTAGGTCTTGGAGTTGGCGACCTGCTCAACGATGAATTCGTCCATCTGCTCAGTGCTCAGGTGGTATTTACCCATGTAGTACTCACGGTACTTGGATTCCAGGGCGAACTGGCGCTGGCCCGGCGAATGGTCCATCACCGACACCAACTGCACCAGCGGCTGCTCGACCAGGTCGCGGAACACGCTGAGGGTGTCGGGGTGGCAAACCTCGCAGCGCAGGTGCAGGCGGTGCTCGGCGCGGGTCATGTCGGCGGCGTTGGCCTTGGCGATCGCGTCGACCATGCCCGGCAGTTGCTGCATGCGCTTGCCCTTGGGATTGACGTCGCCGATGGACAGCGCGTCGAACACCGTGGTGATGCCCGCCGCGATGATTTGCGCGTCGTGGCTCATCACCGCCGAGGCCGACGGCCAGTCCACACCGGGACGCGGGCTCAGGTGTTTTTCGAGGTTGTCGGTGTGCAGCTCGACCAGCCCCGGCAGCAGGTAATCGCCGTTGAGGTTTTGCGCCTGGGACAGCTGGCTGATGCTGTCGTCTATCTCGCTGATCAACCCGTCGCGCAGGACCACGGTGCCGGTGAAGACCTGCTCGGCGGTGACGATCTTGGCGTGGGTCAGGATCTGTTCGTTCAGCATTGTTCGGTCTCCTTCGGGCTCGATGCCATGGATGCCAGTGAGGCCTGCGGATCAAGGTCGGGCGGGGTCATGTCCAGATGACGGTCGGACACCGCTTCCCGGGCCAGTCGGTCGTGGAAGATGCCGATCACCGCAGCGCCGGCGCTCTTCGCCTCATTGATCAATTCGAGGACCACCTGGCGATTGCCGTCGTCCAGCGATGCG
The DNA here is from genome assembly GCF_029960075.1 of Pseudomonas sp. PS02290. Lineage (NCBI taxonomy): Bacteria > Pseudomonadati > Pseudomonadota > Gammaproteobacteria > Pseudomonadales > Pseudomonadaceae > Pseudomonas > Pseudomonas sp. PS02290. The sequence continues at coordinate 32,231 of NZ_JASCOY010000030.1, read as the reverse complement.
GTCGGCTCGTCCAGCAGCATCACCGGCCACGGCACCATGAAGCCGCGGGCGATGTTGACGCGCTGCTGTTCGCCACCGGAAAACGTCCCCGGCGCCAGTTGCCACAGGCGCTGCGGGATGTTCAGCCGGGCGAGCAGATGCTCGGCGCGGGCCTGGGCGTCTTCGCGCTTCCAGCCACGGGCCAGGGCCGGTTCCATGACCACGTCGACGGTGGCGACGCGAGGAATCACCCGCAGAAACTGGCTGACGTAGCCGAGGGTGTGCTGGCGCACTTGCAGCACCTCCCGGGGCGCAGCGCCGACCAGTTCCAGCCATTCGCCCTGATGCTGCACGCGAATGCTGCCGCCTGCCGGCAGGTAGTTGCCGTACAGGGTGCGCAGCAGCGTGCTTTTGCCCGCGCCGGAATGGCCGTGGAGCACCAGGCATTCGCCGCCGCTGACGGAGAAATTCAGGCCGCGCAGCACGTTGAGCACGACGCCGTTCTGCTGGTGCAGGGTGAAGGTTTTCGAGAGGTCACGGACCTCGATCAGCGTGTTCATTGAAGGCATCCCGAGAGGCGGATCATGGCTGCAGCACCGAAGACACCAGCAGCTGCGAATACGGATGTTGCGGGTCGTCGAGGATCTGGTCGGTGAGGCCGGTTTCGACGACGTGGGAACGGCGCATGACCATCAGCCGATCGGCGAGCAAGCGGGCCACGGCCAGGTCGTGGGTGACGATCACCACCGCCAGGTCCAGCTCGCGCACCAGGCCGCGCATCAGGTCGAGCAAGCGCGCCTGCACCGAGACGTCGAGGCCGCCGGTGGGCTCGTCCATGAACACCAGCCGTGGGCCGGACACCAGATTTCGGGCGATTTGCAGGCGCTGCTGCATGCCGCCGGAAAAGGTCCGCGGCAGGTCGTCGATGCGCGCCGGGTCGATCTCCACCTGATTGAGCCAGTCCAGCCCTGCCGCCCGCAGCGCCTGATAATTGCGCACGCCCTGGGCCATCAGCCGCTCGCCGATATTGGCCCCGGCCGACACCGCCATGCGCAGGCCGTCCCGAGGGTTCTGCTCGACGAAGCCCCATTCGGTGCGCAGCAAGGTGCGCCGCTCGGCCTCGCTGGCGCTGTACAGGTCCAGCCACTGGCCGGCGCTTTTGTGGGTGTCGGCGAGGCGGTAATCGATGACGCCGCTGTCGGGCGGGCAACGGCCGCTGAGCAGTGACAGCAGCGTCGACTTGCCCGAGCCGGACTCGCCGACAATGCCCAGCACCTCGCCGGGATAGAGCTCGAAGCTGACGTCCTGGCAGCCTTTTTCAGGGCCGTACAACTTGGTCAGGCCGCGCACTTTCAGCAGCGGCTGGGTGCGATCGCTGACGGCATCGCGGTCGATCTGTTGAGCAGCGTTCATTGCGTGGCCCTCCCCTGACTGACCCGTTGCGCGCAGTAGTCCGTGTCCGAGCAGACGAAGCTCTGGGTGCCCTGGTCGTCGAGGATCAGCTCGTCGAGGAACGAATCCTGGCTGCCGCAGATGGCGCAGTGGTGGTCCCACTTCTGCACTTCGAAAGGGTGATCTTCAAAATCGAGGCTGGTGACGCGGGTGAACGGCGGCACCGCGTAAAGACGCTTCTCGCGACCGGCGCCGAACAGCATCAATGCCGGGCTCATGTCCAGCTTGGGGTTGTCGAATTTGGGGATCGGCGACGGGTCCATGACGTAGCGTTCGTCGACGGTCACCGGGTAGGCGTAGGCCGTGGCGATGTGGCCGAAGGTGGCGATGTCTTCGTAGAGCTTGACGTGCATGACGCCGTAATCATTCAGCGCGTGCATGGTGCGGGTCTCGGTTTCCGACGGTTCGATGAAGCGCAACGGCTCGGGGATCGGCACCTGATAGACCATGATCTGGTCGGCGTGCAGCGGCGTTTCCGGGATGCGGTGGCGGGTCTGGATGATCGTCGCTTCGGGGGTGCGCTCGGTGGTGGCGACGCCGGCGGTGCGGGCAAAGAAACGGCGGATCGACACCGCGTTGGTCGTGTCGTCGGCGCCCTGATCAATGACTTTGAGCACGTCCTCGGCGCCGAGGATCGCAGCGGTCAGTTGCATGCCGCCGGTGCCCCAGCCATAGGGCAGCGGCATTTCACGGCCACCGAAGGGCACTTGATAACCGGGAATTGCCACGGCCTTGAGCAGGCCGCGACGGATCATGCGTTTGGTCTGTTCATCCAGATAGGCGAAGTTGTACGCCTCATCTCTCGGCGTCGATGGTAATGGCTGTGGGCGTGGCGGCGTGGCGGCATTCATTGGGCCTGCTCCCTGGAGGGCGTGCGCAGTTTGCGGATCAGTTCCAGTTCGGCCTGGAAGTCCACGTAGTGCGGCAATTTCAAGTGCGAGACGAAACCGGCGGCTTCGACGTTGTCGCAGTGGGCCAGGACGAATTCTTCCTGCTGGGCCGGCGAGACGATTTCCTCGCTGTATTCCCCGGCGCGCAGCGAGCGGTCCACCAGCGCCATGCCCATGGCTTTGCGTTCGGCGTGCCCGAAAGCCAGGCCATAGCCGCGGGTGAACTGCGGCAGCTCGGTGGCGGACCCGACGAACTGGTTGACCATTTCGCACTCGGTCACTTCGATGGCGCCGATGGAGATCGGGAAACCCAGCTCTTCCGGCTCGATCCACACCTCCACTTCTCCCACCCGAATCTCCCCGGCAAACGGGTGGTTGCGGCCGTAGCCGCGCTGGGTCGAATAACCCAGCGCCAGGAGAAAGCCTTCATCGCCCCGGGCCAGCGCCTGCAGACGTTCGGCGCGGCTGGCCGGGTACTCCAGCGGCTCGCGGGTGATGTCGGCGACTGGCGCGCCGGTGTCCTGTTCTTCCTTGATCAGGCCTTCTTTGGCGAGCAGCCCCAGCACCCGCGGACAGTCTTGAACAGCGGCGTCCGCCAGGGCTTCAGGGCCGGGAAATTCGCCTTCTGCCAGCAAGGTGAAATCCAGCAAACGGTGGGTGTAGTCGAAGGTCGGGCCCAGCAGTTGCCCGCCGGGGACGTCCTTGAACGTGGCCGACAGACGACGGTTGAGCTGCATGGCCGAGGTGTCGATGGGCAGACTGGCGCTGAAGCGGGTCAGCGTGTTGCGGTAGGCGCGCAGCAGGAAAATCGCTTCAACCAGATCGCCTGCCGATTGCTTGATCGCCAGCGCCGCCAGTTCGGCGTCGTACAGCGAGCCCTCGGTCATCACCCGGGCGACAGCGAGCGGCAGTTGCTGGCGGATCTGTTCCACGCCCAGCTCGGCAACCGAGGTGTCGCCCCGACGCTGTTTCGCCAGCAGTTTGTGGGCATTGTCGATGGCCTGTTCACCACCCTTGACGGCGACGTACATCAGGCCACCCCTCTTGACGGCTGAGGCTTGAACAGCACCTGGGTGCTGCGCGGCAGGCCGAGCAATTCGCTGCCGGCGACGAAGAACACGTCGATGCCCCGGGGGAAGTCATTGCGCGATTCGCGCTCCTGCCAGAACGCTTCCTGCAACGGCAGGCTGACGTGGTTTTTGCTTTCGATGCCCGGGCCACGCCAGGCCAGTTGCGTGCCGCCCTGCAGACTCGGCAGCTGGACCAGCAGCGTGCAGGACTGGTCGGGATAACGGTCATTGCCCAGGTCGAAACCGCTGAGATCGTGCAACTGGCTGTCGTCGAGCAGCGCGAAGCGGGCGTTCTGCCGGTCGCTGACGATCGGGCAGCCACAATGGAAGGTCAGGTTGGCGCGAATGGCCTGGGTGTCGAACGCCGGCGCGAGCCACAGCGGCGTGTCGATGTCCAGCAAGGCCAGGCACAGGGCGTGGCTGGCCGCAGCAAGGCCTTCGAGGTGCGGCGGGGTTTGCGTGGCGAGCAGGCTTTGCGCGACACCGGGACCGGCCAGCGCCTTGAGGGCGGCGCGAAAACTGCGCTGGGCATCCAGCACCGGATCGGCGAATGCCGGCTGCAACAGCGAAGCGGGCAAGGATTGAGTGGCGAGAGAGGTGCTCATCAGTTTTCTCCTCTGACCAGGGTGAAGAAGTCCACTTTGGTCGCGGCGGTTTCGGCTTGTTGTTGGGCCCGGCGCAGGTCCTGCGCGCGGGCCAGGGGGGCGATCAGGTCAGTCATCCAGTGCGCCTGTTGGGCGCCCTGCAAATGCGCGTCGGCCAGGGCGGCGAGTTCGGCGTGGGCCTTGTCGCGCCCAGCCAGGTAGCTGAAGCCGGTGCGGCCGTCGGCCAGGCGCACCACGCAGCGGGTCACGGTCATTTCGCCAACGTTGAACGGCGCACCGCTGCCGCCCATACGGCCGCGCACCAGGGTCATGCCGATTTCCGGCGCACGGATCAGTTGGTAGTCGGCGTCACGCAACGCGGCTTCGTGGGCCTGCAGTTCGGCGCGGCGACTGCGCGAGAGCACGCCGATCCAGTGCTGGCGGGCAGCGTGGCCGGGTGTCTGGGCGTCTGGCGCGCTGGAAGAAACGGGTGTGGCAGTCATCGAGGGCATCTCCGTCAGGTGACGATCTGATACTGGAAGCGGTCGGAGCGGCTGGTGGAATGGGCTATCTCCACCGGGTTTCCGTGCGCATCGTGGGAAAGGGTCAGCACCGTCAGCGCCGGCAGGTGACGCGGCATCAGCAGCACGCTGGCCTCTTCGCGACTGGGCAGGCGCGCGCCGATCAGGCTGAAAGTGCGGGTCAACGGCAACTGCCGCTCGGTGAGGAACTGGCGCACCGAGCCGCTGACGTAGTCGGCGATCAACGACGCGCGGGTGGCGCAGTAGCGGTGGCGAATCAGGCAGACCGGCTGGCCGTCGAGGCGGCGCAGGGTTTGCAACTCGATCAGCGGCGCATGGGGTTCGAGGCCCAGATGCCCGGCCTCTTCCGCTGTCGCCGTGCAATGCCGGCGTTGCAGCAGCACCGCTTCGACGCCATGGCCCAGCGCCGCGAGGGATTCGCTGTACGCGCTGCCGGCGGCGACCGGGTACACCAGCGGACGGCCCAGCACCTGGGTGCCTTTGCCCTGGCGGCGCAGCAGGCTGCCTTCGCGCACCAACTCGTCGATGGCCCGGCGCACGGTGTGCCGGTTGACCTCAAAGCGCGCCGCCAGCTGGATTTCGGCGGGCAGGTATTCGCCGGCGGTGTAGCGGTCGAGTTCACGGCGCAGGGTTTGCGCCAGTTCGAGGTACATGGGTTCTCGGTGAAGCGGTTCGGATTGTCTAGACAACTGCATGGCTAAAAAAGGGTTCGCACCCTCTCCTGTCGTGGTCATTAGATGAACTGCTTGCGCAGGCGCTGGGAGAAGATGTCGATGACGCTCACCACCACGATGATCACCAGCAGCACCGAGCAGGTTTGGGTGAACTGGAAGGCGCGGATGTTTTCCCAGAGGATCACGCCGATCCCGCCGGCACCGACCATCCCCACCACCGTCGCCGAACGCACGTTGGATTCGAAGCGGTACAGCGCGTAGGAAATCCACAGCGGCATCACCTGCGGGATGACCCCGAAGATCACTTCCTGCAGGGCACTGGCGCCGGTGGCTCGCACGCCTTCGACCGGGCCGGGATCGATCGCTTCCACGGCTTCAGCAAACAGCTTGGCGAGCACGCCGGTGGTGCTGATCCACAGCGCCAGCACGCCCGCAAACGGGCCGAGGCCGACCGCCACCACGAAGAGCATGGCGAAGACCATTTCGTTGATCGAGCGGAACGAATCCATGACCCGGCGCAGCGGTTGATGAATCCACCACGGCGTGATGTTGTCGGCGCAGAGGATGCCCAGCGGCACCGAGCAGACGATCGCCAGCAACGTGCCCCACAGGGCGATCTGCACCGTGACGATCATTTCCTTGAGGTACGCGCGCCATTCGTGAAAGTCAGGCGGGAAGAAGTCGGCGGCGAAAGTCGCCATGTTGCCGGAGTCGCGGTACAGGGCGAGCGGGTTCATTTCCGCGCCGTGCCAGGCCCAGGCCATCATTGCCAGGAACAGGCCCCAGCCCAGGTATTGCGGCCAGCTGCGCTTGCCAGCGGCCTGGATGTAAGCAGCGTGAGTGGTCATAAAAAGTCCGGTTGCGATCGGGTGAGGCGTCATGACTGGCGCGCCGTGCCTGCACGGGGCTTACCCCCACAGGCAGGCGTGCCCCGTGCATCAACCCGCCTTGGCGGTGCCTTGTTTTTCCAGCTCGGAAATACGGTCCTGCAGCTTCGCCAGACCAGCGTCGATGTCTTTCAGGCGGGTGGCCTTTTCGTCGGCGCTGAGGGTGGTGCTGGCGGTGGTTTCAGTCTTCTGCTTGAACAGCTCGAGCTGGCGAATGGTCAGCAACTGGTCATCCGAAGACTTGAGGAACTTGCCCATCTGCATGTTCTTCAGCACGGCCTTTTCTTCGTCGGTGTCGCCGTAGTTGGCGAAGAAGTCGCGGATCTTGTTCTTCTCCGCGTCGGACATGCCCTTGCGCCAGACCATCGGGTCGGCCGGGATCAGCGGCGACTTCCAGATCACCTTGAGCATCGCAGCCTTGTCCGGCTGGGTGACTTCCAGGCGGTCCCAGCTTTCGGTGTTGAAAGTGGCGACGTCCAGTTGCCCTTTGGCCACGCTGAGGGCGTTTACTTCATGGCTGGAGTTCAGCGTGCGTTTGAAGGCGGTGGCGGCGTCGACGTGGTTTTGCGCGAACACGTAGTAGCCCGGCACCAGGTAGCCCGAGGTGGAGTTCGGGTCGCCGTTGCCGAAGGTCAGTTCCTTGGCGTGCTTGAGCATGTCCTCGACCGAATTGATCGGGCTGTCCTTGCGCGCAATGATCACGCTCCAGTAGCCGGGTGCACCGTTGGCGGCGGCGGTCTGGGCGAAGATCTCGCCGCCGGAACGGTCCACCGCTTCCATGGCCGCCTTGTTGCCCAGCCAGGCCACGTCGACCTTGTTGAAACGCATGCCCTGAATCAGGCCGGCATAGTCGGAGGCGAAGGTGGCGTTGACTTTAAGCCCGGTCTTTTTCGACATGTCGTCGAGGAACGGCTGCCACACGCTTTTCAGGTTCTGCGACGACTCGGTGGACATGATGCCGAAGTTGATGACGTTGTCGTCGGCCTGCGCGTTGCCCAGCAGGCAACCGGCAACGACAGCGGCAGACGCGAACACGCGCCCGATACGGTTCAACATGGGAAACTCCCAGAGCTGGTTTTGGGTGTGGGGTTGGGTGTTGTCTGTTACCGGTGCCGCCACCGAGTCAGGCGCGAGCCATCATCAGTCGCGACGGTCGTTCGGTGTCCCGCGCGCTGCCGTCGAACATCAGGCTGGTATCGGCGTCGGCGCCATACAAGTCGTTTAGGAACTGGCTGTTGAGCTCGGCGCCGTTGCCGTCGAAGTGAATCCGTCCGCCCTTGAGCGCCACGGCACGCGGGCAATAGCGCACGGCGTAATCCACCTGATGCAGGGTGACGACGACGGTCTTGCCGTCCCGGCGATTGATGTCGGCGAGGATTTCCATGACCTTGCGCGCCGACTCGGGGTCGAGGGAGGCAATGGGCTCGTCGGCGAGAATGACTTCGGCCTGCTGGGTCAGCGCGCGGGCGATGGCCACCCGCTGCTGCTGGCCGCCGGACAGGGTCGAAGCCCGCTGCGGCGCCAGATCGGCAAGGCCGACGCGATCGAGATTGGCCATGGCCCGGGCCTTTTCCTCGGCGTTGAACAGGCCCAGGCTGCCACGCCAGCGAGGCATACGGCCCAGACAGCCGAGCAGGACGTTGTCGAGCACGCTCAGGCGATTGACCAGATTGAACTGCTGAAAGATGTAGCCAATGTCAGCCCGCAGGCGGCGCACTTTGCCGTTCAGCCGGCCCGAAGCCTGCACTTCCCGACCCAGCACCTGAACGCTGCCGCCGTTGCTGCGATCACAACAGGCCAGACCGGCCAGATGGCGCAACAGCGTGGATTTGCCGGAACCGGAAGCGCCGATCAGCGCAACCATTTCCCCGTGTTGTATAGACAATGCAAGGTCAACCAAAGCGGTCTTTCGGGCGAATGTCTTGTTCAAGCGGTCGACGTGGATGGCTGCGGTCATGGGCTTCTCTGGTGTTGTGATTCCAGCGTCCTGCCGGGGATGAATGATCAGCCGCACGACCGTCCTTGGCCGCGTTCGGTGCGAGTGACATTAGGGGTAGGCTGTGGCAGTTCCATGAATCGACGATGACGACGGCGTTTCACTTCGGAGACGGTTTGATGCGGGAGTTTTCGGGGGGGTTGTGGACATCACGAGGTTAACGGGCGGTCTAGCGGCGGTGCGGGCTAGACAAGTTGGAGGGTTGTTGAGGATTCAGTGGAGGGGATTGCGGAAGGGCTGAAACAAATAATTCGTGCCGTTGGTCCGTTGGCAGAATGCGATGCCGCTAGTGGTGCCGGCTTTAGCCGGGAAAGCGTCGGATGTCGGGCCGCAGAATTGAGGGTGTGCAGGCTGGCCTCTTCCCGGCTGAAGCCGGTCCTACAAGAGCACCGCATCCCGTCAGTGAGACCTGTGACGCGGAGCGTCAGGGGATGCATTCCCACGCGGAGCGTAGGGAACGATCACCTCGTACCTAGTGGGACCGGCTTCAGCCGGGAAGCTTTTGATCTTGATTTGCTTTTGATCTTCATACGCAAAAGGCTCAGTCACCGCCAATCGCGACTTGGGTGCAGGCTGAACGGAGGTCTCGCGGAGTGGGCCGAGCCGCATGGATGCGGCGAGAGCTGCCCCCCGCCATGGATGGCGGATGGCAGCGGGCCCACGGAGCGAGACCGGAGTGAAGGAACCCTGAGGAACGAAGGGCCCAACCGAGAGCAGGCACTTTTGCTTACTTTTGGTGCTTTTCAAAAGTAAGTCGCCGAAGGCGAAACAGTCTGCCCCCAGGCAGACGCCCTTGATCTAGATCCGGAAAGTGCCGACCAGATGCTGCAGCCGTGCCGTCTGATGCTCCAGATGCGCACAAGCATCCAGAGTAGATTTCAGGTTATCGACGCCCTCCTGATTCAGCGTATTGATCTCCGTAATGTCGACATTGATCGACTCCACCACCGCCGTCTGCTCCTCGGTCGCGGTCGCCACCGACTGGTTCATGCCATCGATCTCACTGATCCGGCGGGTCACGCTATTGAGCCGTTCGCCCGCCTGATTGGCGATGGTCACACTGTTCTCGCTCTGGCGCTGGCTCTCGGTCATGTTGATCACCGCATCGCGCGCGCCGACCTGCAACTCCTCGATCATGCCCTGCACCTGCTGCGCCGAATCCTGGGTGCGGTGGGCCAGGTTTCTCACCTCGTCCGCCACCACCGCAAAACCACGCCCCGCTTCCCCTGCCCGCGCCGCTTCGATGGCGGCATTGAGCGCCAGCAAGTTGGTCTGCTGAGAAATACCGGTAATCACTTCCAGAATCTGCCCGATGTTGGCGGTCTTGTTGTTCAGCGTTTCGATGTTGGCGCACGACTCGCTGATCTTCTCCGACAGCTGATTCATCGCCGTGATGGTCTGGCTGACAACGCCCTGCCCTTCGCTGGCCAGTTGCGTGGCCTCGCTGGAATGCTGCGACGCCAGCGCGGCGTTCTGGGCGATTTCCTGAGCGGCGGCGCCGAGCTGGTTGATCGCGGCGGCCACACTGCTGGTGCGGCTGGTCTGCTGATCGGAATTGCCCATCGACGAGTTCGAGGCACCGACCACACGGGCCGCGACTTCACCCAGCTGCCCGGCGGTGGAGGCCACTTCGCGGATCGAGCCGTGAATACGCTCCACAAAACGGTTGAACGACTGCGCCAGCGCGCCAAACTCATCCTGGGACACGATGGCCAGACGCATGGTCAAGTCGCCTTCTCCGTCGGCAATGTCCTGCATCGCCCGGCCCATCTGGTGCAACGGCTGCATCAGCACGCGGATCAACAGGCCCAGCAGCACCATGATGATCGCCACAGCGATAACCATCGCGAAGATCGCCGAAGAGCGGAATTCGCTCAGCATCGAGTAGGCCGCGTCGCGGTCAAGCACCAGCGCCACGTACCAGTTCGCCGACGACAGCCCCTCCACCTTGGTAAACGAGATGATCTGCGCCTTGCCGCCGGACTCGATTTCCGCCACGCCCGGCGCGATGGTTGGCGCGCCGTTCGGGTAGGCTTCGCTGACGTTCTTGAGGATCAGCTTGCTGTCCGGGTGAATCAGAATCTTGCCGTCGGCGCTGACGATGTACGCATAACCGTGGCCGCCGAAGTTCAGCGAGTTGATGGTCTTGCTGATGGCGTCCAGGGAAATGTCCGCACCCGCGACGCCGATCATCTGCCCTTGCTGGCGGACCGGCGTGGCCAGTGTCACCACCAGCTTGCCCGACGAAGCTGCGATGTACGGCTCGGTGACGATAATGCCCTGCGCCGCGTCGGCCGCCTTGTACCAGCCACGGGCCCGCGGGTCATAGTCGGCCGGGCGATTGCCCGTCGGCACGGAGAACATCACGCCGTCCTTGCTGCCGAAATAACTGAGCTGGAAATTGTCCGGATACACCGGCAAACCGATCGCCCGCTGCAAGCTGCCCTGGGCCGGACCGTCGACCGCGATCTGCTGGGCCATGGAGTTGAGCAACTGCGTGCGGCTGTCGAGCCAGGTTTGAATGTTTTGCGTGGTCAGACTGCCCATCTGTTGAAGTTCGGAGGCGACGCTGTTCTTCAGGGTTTCGCGCTGGCGATAATCGTTCACCAGAATAAAACACGAGAAAGCAACTACCACGATGAGTGCAGCGGCCAGCAAGATCTTTTTGCTGAAACCCAGACGTTTGATCATATGCGTGTGTCCATAACAGAGATGACAGCGACAAGAGTGCGATGCCGATAGGTGCGCTGCGCTTTGCACGGGTGCTGCAGGAAAGAGAAGGCACGGCCTGAAAGATGTTTCGGCAGCGAACCCGGGGAATTTAGGGCCGGTTGTCGATGAAAGTTGAGTGCTGTTCTATGAGGGGAGAAATAGTCCAACTTCAATTCAATTGCGGGGCATTACTTCAAGTAGTGGATCCAATAAAGACCGTTAGTTATATAGGGCTTATATAACCGAGTTAAATACTGGCAGGTTTAATAGCCAATCTGTTTGCGCAGCCGATTGCGACCGACTCCGACGGTAAGACCGGCTTCAGCCGGGAAGCTTTTGAGGGATCACACCCGATCGGTCATCGCTGCCATGGCCACGGAGGTGGCGGCGGTACGGGTTTCGACGCCAAGTTTGATGTAGATGTGTTCCAGGTGTTTGTTCACCGTTCGCGGGCTCAGTTGCAGGATGTCGGCGATGTCTTTGTTGGTTTTGCCGCAGGACACCCAGCGCAGCACTTCGATTTCCCGGTCGGTGAGCTGGAAGCGGCGGGACAATTTGCCGTAGGCGGATTTGTCTTCGAACGTCACCGGCTGCGACGCCGTGCGGGCGGTTTGCAGGATGCGCGCGGTGCGCAAATGTGAAGCGACCCGGGCCAGCACTTCGGCGCACTCGATCGGCTTGGTGACATAGTCGATGGCGCCGGCCTCGAAACCCTGCACCACGTGCTCGCTGTCGGTCAGCGCGGTCATGAACAGCACGGGTATGTTGGCGGTGTCGGGTTGCGCCTTGATCTGGCGGCAGGTGTCGAAGCCGTTCAGGCCGGGCATCATCGCGTCCAGCAGAATCAGGTCCGGACGCCGACGCTGGATGCGGGTCAACGCACTGTGCCCGTCCAGCGCCACCAGCACCATGTACCCCGCCTCGTCTAGCGCATCGGACAGCAGCGCCAGGTTATCGGGTACGTCATCGACGATCAGGATGACGCCGTTTTCAGCGGCTCGGGTCATGGCGTCCATTAAGGGCCTCCTTCAGTTGAAGACTGAGTTCATCCAGGCGAAAACCGGACGCCAGGGTTCGCAGGCGGGTGACGAAACCGGCGCTGTAGGTGTTCTCGCGCTCGATGGCGTCGAGTTTTTGTTGAATGCCACGGATGTAGCCCAGGCCGCACAGTTCATACAGCTCTTCCAGATCCTCCCGCGACGGCAACACCCCCGGCGTCTGCACGAGCAACGGGGCGCTGCGCAAACGCCGCTGCCAGGTCAGTTGCAGATGATGCTGAATGCGGTCCAGCAGTTGCGGCAAATGCAGGGGTTTGGCCAGGTAGTCATTGCACACCTGCAGGCTGCGTTCCTTGTCATCGGCGAAGGCATTGGCGTTGGCCGACAGCACGATGATCGGCGCCAGGGACAGCGCGTTGCGGCGGATCATCCGACTGGTCGCCCAACCGTCCATGTCCGGCATGGACAGGTCCATCAGGATCAGGTCCGGGTGCAGCAGCGACACCTGCCTGACCGCCTCTTGCCCGTTGGCCGCCTGCGCCACGTCAAAACCCAGCGGCATGAGCATGCCGCTGATGACCTTGCGGTGCTCGATGTGATCGTCCACCACCAGAATCAGCCGCCGCGGACCGTCGTAACCGATGACGTCGTGGTTGACGTCGATGATCGCCTTGGGCACCCGCACTTCGGACAGGAACAGCCGCACCTGAAACCGCGTCCCTTCCTCGGGCTGGCTGCTGACGGACAGGGCGCCGCCCATCAACGCCGTGAGCATCCGCGTGATGGTCAGCCCCAGCCCCACGCCGTTGTCTTGCCGTACCAGCCCGCCCCGTTCGAACGGCTGGAAAATCCGTTCGATCTGTTCCGGCGCGATGCCGATCCCGGTGTCGATGATGTCGAAGGTCGCTGTTTCGCGCCGATAACTGACGCGCAGGCAGACTTCTCCGCTGTCCGTGAAGTTGATAGCGTTGCCCAGCAGGTTGATCAGAATCTGCCGCACCCGCTTCTCGTCGCCACGCACCACTTCCGGCATGCGTCCGATCAGCTCCAGGCGAAAGTGCAGGCCTTTCTCCCGGGCCGTGCTGGCGAACATTTTCTCCAGATCGTCGAGAAACTCCTGGAACAGGATTTCCGTCGGCTCCAGCCGCAGCTTGCCGGCTTCGATCTTGGCCACGTCCAGCAGGCCGTCGATCAGCGACAGCAAATGCGAACTGCTGCGCATGATGGTCGCCAGGGAATCGAGGTGTTTACTCGGGGTGGCGACGTCCCGCTGCAAGATCTGGGTGAAACCGAGAATGCTGTTGAGCGGCGTGCGCAGCTCGTGGGAAAGCCCGGTGACGTAGCGACTCTTGGCGGCGTTGGCGGCCTCCGAAGCTTCCTTGGCCTCCTGCAGCGCCTGATCGGTTTTGTGGTGCGCCTCGATTTCCTGCATCAGCAACGCTGTCTGCCGCTCGGATTCTTCCAGGGCCACGCGCCGGCTCTCCCGGGTCAGCACCACCCACCAGGCCAGTACGCCGGCGAACACGCAAAAGGTCAGGAACGCTTTGAGAAACGCCAGCATCAGGGTGTGATGCACCTGCGGTGATTGATCGATCAGCCCATGTGAGACCTGGCTGTAAATCATCGTCAGCGCCCCGGTCAGGGTCAGCACCAACACGGTGAGCAGGCCCAGGTAGTGCGCCAGCCGGGTGTGCAGGTACTGGCGCGGCAAGCGGGGCAGCAGGCGGCCGATCAGGTCCTCGAATTGCATCGACAGCCGCGAGCGGGTTTTGCATTGATCGCCGCAACGGGCGTCCAGCGAACAGCACAACGAGCAGATGGGCGAACCGTACGCCGGGCACCAGGCCATGTCCGGGGTTTCGAAACGGTTGCTGCACACGCCACAGCGCAGGCTGGTCTGGCGGCCGAGGGGGAACAGCAGACCGGGGTCGCTTTCCCGGGCGATGTAGTAACGGCCTTTGGTCAGCCAGGCGATCAGCGGCGCCGCGATCAGGGCGCTGGTCAGGGAAATCAGCGGCGGCGCAGCCCGCGCCACCTCCCCCAGCGCACCGAAATGGGCACACATCGACAGCAATGAGGCAATAAACATCGCGCCGACGCCCACCGGGTTGATGTCGTAGAGGTGCGCACGCTTGAATTCGATGTGTTTGGGTGACAGCCCCAGCGGTTTGTTGATCACCAGATCGGCCACCAGCGCGCCGATCCAGGCGATGGCGACGTTGGCGTACAGGCCGAGCACTTCCTCGATGGCATCGAACACGCCCAGTTCCATGAGGATCAGCGCGATAGCGACGTTGAACACCAGCCAGACCACCCGGCCCGGATGGCTATGGGTGACCCGGGCAAAGAAGTTCGACCAGGCCAGGGACCCGGCGTAGGCGTTGGTCATGTTGATCTTGATCTGGGAAATGATCACGAACAGCACCATGGCCGCCAGCGCCCATTCCGGTGAGGCAAACACATCATTGAACGCCACCAGGTACATCTGCGTCGGCTCGGCCGCGCGCTCGATGGGCACTTGATGTTGCAGGGCGAGGAAGGCCAGAAAGGCGCCGGCCATGATTTTCAGGCCGCCGGGGATGACCCAGCCGGGCCCGGCCATCAGCACCGCGGCCCACCAGCGCTTGCGGTTGCGGCGGGTTTTCTCCGGCATGAAGCGCAGGTAGTCCACCTGCTCGCCGATCTGCGTCACCAGGGACAACGCCACGCTGAACGCGGCACCGAACAGCAGCAGATTGAACGTGCCGCCCTCGCCCTCCCGGCCGGCAAAGGTGGTGAGGTCGGACAGCGCGTCGGGGTTTTTCCAGATCACGAACACGTAGGGCACGATCAGCAACGTCAGCCACAACGGTTGCGACCACATTTGCAGGCGACTGATCAGGGTGATGCCGTAGGCCACCAGCGGGATGACGATGATCGAGCAAATCACGTACGCCAGCGCCAGCGGAATGTGGGTGTACAGCTCCAGGGCCAGCGCCATGATGGCCGCTTCCAGGGCGAAGAACAGGAAGGTGAAACTGGCGTAGATCAACGAGGTGATGGTCGAGCCGATGTAGCCGAAGCCGGCGCCACGGGTCAGCAGGTCCATGTCCAAGCCATAGCGCGCGGCGTAGTAGCTGATGGGCAGCCCGGTGAGAAAGATCACCACCGTCATGGCGATGATGGCCCATAAGGTGTTGGTGAAGCCGTAGCTCATCACCAGCGCGCCGCCAATGGCTTCCAGTGCCAGGAACGACACAGCCCCGACAGCCGTGTTGGCGATGCGGAATTCCGACCATTTGCGAAAGGACTTGGGCGTGAAACGCAACGCGTAGTCTTCCATGGTCTCGTCGGCGACCAGACGATTGTAATCGCGGCGCACCTTGATGATGCGTTGAGAGCCGGAGGGTCGCACTGAGGGTTTCCTGATGAGAGAGAGCGAATTCGCCACTCACCGTCCTTGCTGGCGCGAAACTGAGAACTGTGTTCAAACAGCAACTTCTGTGCCGCGGGCGCAATCATGCCTCGGTCCGGCGTTCCCGGCCCTACGTCAAATGACGTACGCGCATACGTCACGCTGCGTATACCTCGATTCCCGCGCCCGCCTCATCCTTGCTCGCAGCTCGCGACGGACCCTCACCCGGCCGCCGCGAATCACCAGCACAGGAGCGGGAACATGGATTCACGACTGACAGGCCCCACGCGCTTTTTCCCCCGACGCCTGGCATTGGGGGCGGCAGCCCTTTCGCTGATCGCCGCCAGCGTGTTCAGCCAGATGACCCTGGCCGACAATGTCAACACCACGGGTCTGGCCGTCACGCCGACCGAAGTGACCGTCGGCCAGCTGCACTCGGCCACCGGCACCATGGCGATCTCCGAAACCGGTTCGATCCAGGCCGAACGCCTGGCCATCGACCAGATCAACGCGTCGGGCGGCATCCTCGGTCGCCAGATCAAAATCGTGCAGGAGGACGGCGCGTCCGACTGGCCGACCTTCGCCGAGAAAGCCCGCAAGCTGCTGGTCAACGACAAGGTGGCCACGGTGTTCGGCTGCTGGACCTCGGCGTCGCGTAAAGCGGTGTTGCCGGTGTTCGAGAAAGAAAACGGCCTGTTGTACTACCCGACCTTCTACGAAGGGCTGGAACAGTCGAAAAACGTGATCTACACCGGGCAGGAAGCCACCCAGCAGATCCTTGCCAGCCTGGACTGGATCGCCAAGACCAAAGGCGCCAAGACCTTTTACCTGATCGGTTCGGATTACATCTGGCCGCGCACCTCGATGAAGATCGCCCGCAAGCACATCGAAAACGTGCTCCACGGCACGGTCGTCGGCGAAGACTACTACCCGCTGGGCAATACCCAGTTCGGCTCGCTGATCAACAAAGTCAAATTGAAGAAACCTGACGTGGTGTTCGCCGCAGTCGTGGGCGGCTCTAACGTGGCGTTCTACAAGCAGCTCAAAGCCGCGGGTGTCGATTCCACCAAGCAGACGCTGTTGACCCTGTCGGTCACCGAAGACGAACTGCTGGGCATTGGCGGCGAGAACATGAAGGGCTTCTACGCGTCGATGAAGTACTTCCAGAGCCTGGATAACCCCAACAATAAAGCGTTCGTCGAGGCGTTCAAGGCCAAGTACGGCAAGGATTCGGTGATGGGCGACGTGACCCAGGCCGCCTACCTCGGTCCGTGGTTATGGAAAGCCGCGGTGGAGAAAGCCGGCAGCTTCGACGTCGACAAAGTGGTGGCGGCGTCCCCGGGCATCGAGCTGAAAACCGCGCCCGAAGGCTACGTGAAGATTCACGAAAACCACCACCTGTGGAGCAAGACCCGCATCGGTGAAGTCCAGGCCGATGGCCAGTTCAAGGTGGTTTACGAGTCGGACTTGATTGAGCCGAATCCGTTTCCGAAGGGCTATCAGTAGGCCGCTGCGCGGTAGCTGTAAGTGGTTAGCTGCAAGCGGCAAGTAAAAGCGGATGTGCGTTGCTCTCGCTTTTACTTGCCGCTTGAGGCTTACAGCTTGCAGCTGGTCCCGACCCCCAATCCTAAACCCACACGCTTCCCGAGGAGGGACCACCATGGAATGGCTATCGGAATTTGGTGCCATCGCGGCCATGCAGGGGTTCAACGGGCTTTCCGTGTTCTGCGTAATGTTGTTGATGGCCCTGGGGCTGGCGATCATCTTTGGTCAGATGGGCGTGATCAACATGGCCCACGGTGAATTCCTCACCATCGGCGCCTACACCACTTACCTGCTGTCGACCCTGGTGCAGACCTATTGGCCGTGGATGCAGCCGTACTATTTCTTCTTTGCCATCGCGTTGTCGTTCGTGGTGGCCGGTGCCGTGGGTTGGGTGGTGGAGTGGGTGATGATCAGTCGCCTCTACCACCGACCGCTCGACACCCTGCTGGCGACATGGGGCCTGTCCCTGGTCATGCAGCAAGCGTTCCGTTCCATCTTCGGCGCCCGTGAAGTCAGCGCCAACCCGCCCGAATGGCTGATGGGCGCGGTCAACCTCACCGAATCCATCGAAATCCCGCGCAACGGCCTGTTCGTCATGGGCCTGACCGTGCTGATGACCGGCGGGATTTTTCTCATGCTGTACCGCAGCCGCTGGGGGTTGCACGTCCGCGCCACGGTGCAGAACCGCATCATGAGCCGAGCGGTGGGCATCAACACCCGCAAAGTCGACCGCATGACCTTCGCCCTGGGCTGCGGCGTTGCCGGGGTCGCGGGCGCAGCGTTCACCACCATCGGTTCCACCGGCCCCACCGCCGGCTCCCTGTACATCGTCGACACCTTTCTGGTGGTGGTTTTCGGCGGCGCGGCCAGCCTGTTCGGCACCATTGCCTCGGCGTTCGCCATTGCCCAGACCCAGTCCCTGTCGGAGTTCTTCATGAGTGGCTCGATGGCCAAGGTCCTGACCCTGTCCATCGTGATCCTGATCCTGTTGATGCGCCCCCAGGGGTTGTTCGCCAGCAAGGTTCGTAAATAAGTGTGCGCCAGAGAGGTAGCCCCATGAACGCGCTAAATAAAATGCTCGGTGGACGCCAAGGCGTGGTCGGCCTGCTGATCCTCGCGACCCTGATCCTGGTGGTCTTCCCCCTGACTCTGGACGCCTTTCGCCTGAACATGGTCGGCAAATACCTGACCTACGCGTTCGTCGCCGTGGGACTGGTTTTGTGCTGGGGGTACGGCGGCATTCTCAGCCTGGGGCAAGGGGTGTTCTTCGGCCTGGGCGGCTACTGCATGGCGATGTTTCTCAAGCTGGAAGCATCTGATCCGGAGAGCACCAAAATCCAGTCGACTCCGGGCATTCCGGACTTCATGGACTGGAACCAGATCACCGAACTGCCGTGGCTGTGGGTGCCGTTTCACAGCTTCACGTTCACGGTGATGGCGGTCATCGTGTTGCCGGTGCTGCTGGCGTTGATCATTGGCGTCGCGCTGTTCAGACGCCGGGTGGGCGATGTGTATTTTTCCATCGTCACCCAAGCCATCGCGTTGATCCTCACGGTGCTGATCATCGGCCAGCAAGGCCTGACCGGCGGGATCAACGGCATCACCGATCTCAAGACCCTGCTGGGGTGGGACATCCGCAGCGACAGCGCCAAACTGCTGTTGTACTTCATCAACGCAGGCCTGCTGTTCGCCTGCATCCTGTTCGGCAAATTCATCCTCCATTCCAAACTCGGCCGGCTGCTGATGGCCATGCGCGACAAGGAAGAGCGGGTGCGGTTTTCCGGTTACGACGTGGCGGCGTTCAAGGTCTTCGTGTACTGCGTCGCGGCGTGTTTCTCGGCCATCGGCGGGGCCATGTTCGCCTTGCAGGTGGGGTTCATGTCGCCCTCGTTCGTGGGCATCGTGCCGTCCATCGAGATGGTGATCTTCGCCGCCGTCGGTGGGCGCATGTCGCTGCTGGGCGCCGTGTACGGCTCGCTGCTGGTGAACTACGGCAAGACCTATTTCTCCGAGTCGTTCCCCGAATTGTGGCTGTACCTCATGGGCGGGCTGTTCATCGCTGTGGTCATGTATTTCCCCAACGGCCTGGCCGGTTTGTGGGAGAGCCACGGGCGCAAATGGTTGGCGGGCTTCACGCGCAAGCCGGCACCGGTGATTGCCTCCCCGGCCCCGGTCATCACGCCACCCCCCGCCCCCGCCGACAAGAAAGCCGCCAGCCCGCTGGAGATTCAGCCATGACCCGCCCGACAGGCTTTCAGATGAACAAACCGGTCCTGGCCATTGAGGGCCTGACCGTGTCCTTCGACGGTTTCAAGGCGGTGGATGACCTCAACCTGTACATCGACCGCAACGAGGTGCGGGTGGTCATCGGCCCCAACGGCGCGGGTAAGACCACGGTGCTCGACCTGATCTGCGGCAAGACCCGGGCCACGGGCGGCAGCATCCAGTTCAAGGACCGCGAGCTGACCACCATGAACGAGTACGACATCGTCCGTGCCGGGGTCGGGCGCAAGTTCCAGACGCCATCGATCTACGACAACCTGAGCGTGTTCGAGAACCTGGAGATGTCGTTTCCGGCGGGGCGCTCAGTGTTCGGCGCGCTGTTCTTCAAGCGCACCCAAGAGGTGCTGGACCGGGTCAATCAAGTGGCCGCCGACATCTTCCTCGGTGACCGGCTGCAACAGCAGGCGGGTCTGTTATCCCACGGCCAGAAGCAGTGGCTGGAGATCGGCATGTTGCTGATGCAGGACCCGGAACTGCTGATGCTCGACGAGCCGGTGGCGGGCATGAGCGTCAGCGAGCGGGCGCAAACCGCCGACCTGTTGAATCGCATCAGCCAGGGCCGCTCGGTGCTGGTGATCGAGCACGACATGGAGTTCGTCAAGAGCATCGCGCACAAGGTCACGGTGCTGCATCAGGGCAAGGTGCTGGCCGAAGGCAGCATGGAGTCGGTGCAGAACAACCCGAAAGTCATCGAAGTCTATCTGGGCCATTGAGGAACGCAGCATGTTCAACATTCAGCAGCTGGCGTGTGGTTATGGCCAGAGTCAGGTCCTCCACGACCTGAGCCTCTCGGTGCAGAAGCAGGAAATCGTCGCGGTGATGGGCCGCAACGGTATGGGCAAGACCACGCTGTTCAAGAGCCTGATGGGCATCCTGCCGCAATGGGGCGGCCAGGTTCAGCTGGACGGCGTGGACGTGTCCGCCATGGAAACCCACAACCGTGTCGCCGAGGGCATGGCCTACGTGCCCCAGGGGCGGATGATTTTTCCGTCGATGAGCGTGCTGGAGAACATCCAGACCGGCCTCCCCGCCTCGGCTGGCGGCAAGGTCCCGGAAGACCTGTACGCGCTGTTCCCGGTGCTGTTCGACATGCGCGGCCGACGCGGCGGCAACCTGTCGGGCGGCCAGCAACAGCAGTTGGCCATCGCCCGGGCCCTGGCGACCAATCCCAAGGTGTTGTTGCTCGACGAGCCTACCGAAGGCATCCAGCCGTCGATCATCAAGGACATCGCCCGCAGCCTCAAAGAGATCCGCACCCTGCGCAACCTGACGATCATCGTCTCGGAGCAGGTGCTGTCCTTCACCCTGGAAATCGCCGACCGCTTGCTGGTGATCGAGAAAGGCCGCTTCGTCATCGAAGAAACCCGCGCCAATGTCGATGAAGCGACGATCAGTCGGTATTTGTCGGTGTAGCAAGGCCCGGAGACATGCAGCGTCATTAGCACCTACCGAGAACCCAAGGAGAACCCCCCATGACCGATACCTTGATCAAAGTCGACCTCAACCAGCCTGTCACCGAAAACGAGCAGATCCACAACCGCTGGCACCCGGACATCCCGATGGCCTGCTGGGTCAAGCCGGGGGATGATTTCATCCTCGAAACCTACGACTGGACCGCTGGCGCGATCAAGAACGACGACGATGCCAGCGACGTGCGCGACGTCGACCTGACCACCGTGCATTACCTGTCTGGGCCGGTCGGTGTGCATGGCGCCCAGCCCGGCGACCTGCTGGTGGTGGAGCTGCTGGACATCGGCGCCAGAGCCGATTCGCAATGGGGCTTCAACGGCTTCTTTTCCAAACAGAACGGCGGCGGCTTCCTCACCGAGCATTTCCCCCTGGCGCAGAAATCGATCTGGGATTTCAAAGGCATGATGACCAGCTCCCGGCACATCCCCGGCGTCGAGTTCGCAGGCTTGATTCACCCCGGTCTGATCGGCTGTCTGCCGGACCACAAGATGCTCGCCGAATGGAACCGCCGCGAACAGGAACTGATCGACACCGACCCGGACCGCGTCCCGGCACTGGCCTGTCCGCCCTGCGCCAGCACGGCGCACCTGGGTAAACTCAAAGGCCCGGCCCGCGACCTGGCCGCCGCCACGGGCGCACGCACCGTGCCGCCCCGTGAGCACGGCGGCAACTGCGACATCAAGGATTTGTCCCGGGGCTCGAAAGTGTTCTTCCCGGTCTACGTCGACGGCGCGGGTCTGTCCGTGGGCGACCTGCACTTCAGCCAGGGCGACGGCGAAATCACCTTCTGCGGCGCCATCGAAATGGCCGGCTGGGTGCACATGCGCGTCGAGCTGATCAAGGACGGCATGGCCAAATACGGGATCAAAAACCCGGTGTTCAAGCCCAGCCCCATCGTGCCGAACTACAACAACTACCTGATCTTCGAAGGCATCTCGGTCGACGAAGCCGGCCAGCAGCACTACCTGGACGTCAACGTCGCCTACCGCCAGGCGTGCCTGAACGCGATCAACTACATGACCAAGTTCGGTTACTCCCCGGCCCAGGGTTATTCGCTGTTGGGCTCGGCACCGGTGCAGGGTCACATCAGCGGCGTGGTCGACATCCCCAACGCGTGCGCCACCTTGTGGCTGCCGACCGAGATCTTCAAATTCGACATCAACCCCAACGCCAATGGCCCGACGAAATTCATCGACGGCACCGTGGACTTGCCGATCGCGCAGGATAAATAACGCCGGGCTGACTCCCGACCTGCAGGCGCGAATGAATCCGCGCCTGCAGAACCCACGCCGATTAAAGGATTTGAGCCATGCCCCTGTACGAATACGACTGCCCTGACTGCGGGGATTTCACTTCGCTGCGGCCCATGGCCGAGAGCGCGCTGCCGTGCGAGTGCCCGGCGTGCGGCGCATCGAGCCTGCGGGTGATTCTGTCCGCGCCGGGGCTGAGCACGATGGCCGGCAACACCCGCACCGCCATCGCCCGGAACGAGCAAAGCGCCCACGCGCCAAAAACCATGGACCAGTACAAAGAGAGCCGGGGGCACCCCAGCGGCTGCAGTTGCTGCGGCCCGACGAAAAGACTCCAACCCACCAAAGCCAATCCCCACGCCCTGAAAGGCAAGCCGGCGGGCCGACCGTGGATGATCAGCCATTGATCGACTCATGGGGCCAATTGGCCCCTTCACGTCAGGTAAAGGGGGCAGTAAAGGGGCGAGCGGCCGCGCATCAGTGCTGCGACACCAGATGACAGCGCACCGATTCCCCAGCGCCTTTTGCCGGTAGTAATGCTTGCGGCTTTTCACAGCCTTGGGTGGCTTTCGGACAACGATCCCGAAAAAAACACCCCGTCGGCAGCGTCCGATTGCCCGGCAGTTCCGTCGGCGCCGACACCTGGGCGTCGTCCACCGTCACCCCGAGACGCGGCACCGCCTCCAGCAACAGCTGCGTATACGGATGACGCGGCCGCTCCAGCACTTCCGCCGCCGTACCCAACTCCACAATCTGCCCCAGGTACATCACCGCCACCCGGTCAGCCATGTGCCGCACCACCGAGACGTTGTGAGAGATCAGGATGTAGGTCAGGTCGCGACTGCGCTGCAGCTCGGCCAGCAGGTTAAGGATTTGCGCCTGCACCGAGATGTCCAGTGCCGAGGTCGGCTCGTCCAGTACGATGATGTCCGGGTTGGACGACAAGGCCCGGGCAATCGCAATCCGCTGACGCTGCCCACCGGAAAACTGATGAGGAAAGCGATCAAGGTATTCCGTGCGAATGCCCACCTGGGCCGCCACCTTCTCCGCAATGCCACGCATCTCGTGGCGCGGCGCCGAACGCTGGACGAACAGCGGCTCGGTGATGACTTTCCACACCGGCAGCCTGGGGTCGAGGGACGACTGCGGGTCCTGAAACACAATCTGCACGTTGCTGCTGCGTTCCTTGTCGCTGTTGTAGATCCAGTCGAGTCGCCCGGATGTTGGCTTGATCAAGCCCATCAGCAACTGCGCCAGGGTGCTTTTGCCGCAGCCGGATTCGCCGACCACGCCGAGGGTTTCGCCGGCACGAACCTGCAGATCGATTCCATTCAGGGCATGGGCCAAAGCCTTGGGACGACCGAGCCAGTCCTTGCCCATCGGGTAATGCACGCGCACATCTTGCAGACCGAGGATGGTCGGGCTCTCGCCAGGCGATGTCTGCAGGGCTGAATGGATCATGGCCGCGACTCCTGTGGGGTGGCGTGTAAGGGCGCGCTCAACCAGCAGGCGCTTTTGCGGTCGGCGGCGGCGTCGATGGTCTGCATCGGTGGGCGTTGCAGGCATTGCGCCGTGGCATGGGCGCAGCGATCCAGGAACGTGCACCCTTCCGGCAACGCCGACAGATTGGGCACTTGGCCGGGAATAGTCATCAGGTCCTGGCCCGGTTCGACTTGCTCCGGCAATCCGCTGAGCAGGCCCTGGGTGTACGGATGCCGGGGGTCCGCCATCACTTGCGCGGTGATGCCCTGCTCCACCACTGCGCCGGTGTACATCACGTACACCCGGTCGCAGAACTGCGACACCAGCGCCATGTCATGGGTGATCAGCAGAATCGCCGTGCCCCGCGCCCGGGCCTTTTCCCGCAGCAGCAACAGCACTTGCCGCTGCACCGTGACGTCCAGCGCGGTGGTCGGTTCGTCGGCGATCAGCAATTGCGGATCGCAGGAGAATGCCAGCGCAATCATCACCCGCTGACGCATGCCGCCGGAAAGCTCGAAGGGGTAGCTGTTCATCACCTGCTCGGGGTCGGCGATGTGCATGTCCCGCAGCAACGCGATGGCCTTGGTCTTGGCGTCGGCCTTGCTCAGTCGCTGGTGATGAATGATCACGTCAAGCATCTGCCGACCGATGCGGCGGGTCGGATTGAGCGCGGTCATGGGTTCCTGAAAGATCATCGCAGCGTCGCGGCCACGCACGCTCAGCAGGTCTTTCTCTTTGGCGGTGAGCATGTCGCGGCCGAGAATGCTCAGGCTGCCACTTTTCACGTCATAGGAACGCTCCGGCAGCAGGCGCAGGCTGAGCATCGCGGTGACCGACTTGCCGGAGCCTGACTCGCCAATCACACCGACGATCTCGCCGGGATTGACGTGCAGCGACACGCCGTTGAGGGCCTTGACCGTGCTTTTGTACGCCGGGAACTCGATGCGCAGGTCGTCGATGACCAAGACCGGCGCTTGCGCCGCAAGGGGTTGTTGAACGGAAGCCTGCATGGTCATTTCCCCTGCTGCCGTGGGTCGAGCAAGTCACGCACGCCGTCGCCCAAAAGGTTGAAACCGGTGGCGGTGATCAGAATCGCCACGCCGGGAAAGGTCGAGTACCACCATTGATCGAGGATGTAGTTGCGCCCGGTCGCGACCATCGCGCCCCACTCCGCCGTCGGCTGTTGCGCGCCCAGGCCAATGAAGCCCAGGGCCGAGGCCATGAGGATGGCGCTGCCGATGTCCAGGCTCAGTTGCACCAGCAACGGCGGCATGGCGTTGCGCGCCACGTGCCAGATGACCATGTGCCAGCGCCCGGCGCCGAAGGTTTCGGCCGCCTTGACGTAACCCATCTGGCGGATGCTCAGGGCCTGCCCCCGGGCCAAACGCACGTAGAAGGGAATCCGCACCAGCGTGATCGCCAGCATGGCGTTGAACAGGCTCGGGCCCAGCGCCGCGGCCAGGGCCATGATCAGCACCAGCGAAGGCACCGACAGCATGATGTCCATCAGGCGCATGATCAGGCCGTCGAAACGCCCGCCGATGATGCCGGACATGCAGCCCAGCAAGCCGCCGGCAAAGCACGAGGCAAAGGCCACGAACAGACCGACGCCGACGGATTGGCGGCTGCCGTATAACACGCGGCTGAACAGGTCCCGGCCCACTTCGTCGGTGCCGAACCAATGGGCGGCGGACGGCGCGGCCAGGCGCTGAGTGAGGTTCAGCGCATTCGGATCATGGGACGCGAGCCAGGGCGCGAAGGCCATCACCAACAGCACCATCACGGTAATCAGCAACCCGGCCATGGTCAGGGGACTGCGGCGAATCTGATGGGCCAGGTAGGCCCATTTGTCCTGCCAGCGCGAGGCGGCCGGCAGTGGCGCCACGGCGGGCGCGGTGATCGGAGTCGTCATGTCAGTTGACCTCGCCAATGCGCGGATCGATCAGGCGGTACAGCAGATCGATCGCCATGTTCAGCAGCACGTAAATGAAAGAGACCATGATCGCGAAGCCCATGACCGCCGGGAAATCCAGCGACTGGATCGACTTGACCACGTAGGCGCCCATGCCCGGCCAGGCGAACACGGTTTCCGTGAGCACCGCGCCATAGAGCAAGTCGCCCAGGGTCAGGCCCAGTACGGTGACCGAGGGAATCAGCGCGTTGGGCAAGGCGTGACGCAGAATTACCGCCCACTTCGACAGCCCGTAGGCCCGGGCGGTGCGGATGTAGTCTTCGCCAAGCTGGTCGAGCATCGCCGAACGGATCTGCCGCGCGACGACGCCGAGGTTGACGAAGCCCAGGGTGATGGCCGGCAGAATCAGGTGCTGCACGGCGTTGAAAAACAGCCCGGTGTCGCCCGCCAGCAGCGTGTCGATCAGGTAGAACCCGGTAACAGTTCGGGGCGGGTCCAGCCCTTCGTCAAGACGACCGCTGCCGGGCAGCCAGTTCAAATGGCCGTAAAACAGCACGATCAGGCCCAGCCCGAGCCAGAACGCCGGGGTCGAAATCCCGGTCACCGCCAGGGTTCGCGCGAGCTGGTCGATGAAGCGGTTGTGGTACACCGCCGAGAGCACACCCAGCGGCACGCCCACCAGAATCGACAGGGTCAGCGCCGCCAGCGCCAGTTCCAGCGTGGCCGGGAAGAACGCCTGCAAATCTTCGAGGACCGGGCGATGGGTGCGAATCGACGTGCCCAGGTCGCCGTGCAGCAGGTCGAGCATGTAGCGGCCGTATTGTTGATACAGCGGCAGGTCCAGCCCCAACTGATGGCGGATGTTTTCGACGATGGCGTCGGTGGCGCGGTCCCCGGCGATCAGTCGCGCGGGGTCGCCCGGAATCAGGTGCGAGATGGAAAAGGTAATCAGAGAAACGCCGAACACCACCAGCAGCAGGTCGCCCAGGCGTTTGCGCAGCATATTCAGGAAGGCCATGGGGCACCTCGGTCACGCAGTCGATCAATAACGCGAAACAGCTCGCGGACACAGCGCTGCTTCACAGGACCCCGCCTCCCTTGCAGGGCCCTGTGAGTCACAGCGATTTACGGGATGCAGCGCTTACTTGGTGATCGTGCCGACGTTGAACACCTGTTCCAGCATCGGGTTGAACACGTAGCCCTTGACCTTCTCGCTCATCGGCAAGGTGTAGGCCTTCTGATAGAGGTAGGCGTAGACGCTGTCGTTGAGCACGATCTTCTGCGCCTGCTGATACAGCTCGGTGCGCTTGGCCATGTCGTTGGTGGTCGCCGATTCACGAATCAGCTTGTCCACCGCCGGGTTGTCGTAGAACGAACGGTTGCCGGCCAGGCCTTTCAGCTTCGAGTCGAAGAAGAAGTTCATGAACATGTACGGGTCGGCGAAGTCCGGGCTCCACGAGCCGATGGCGATGTCGAAATCACCGGTGCCCAGGCGCTCACGCATGCTGGCGTTGGCGAGTTTTTCCAGCTTGAGGTTCACGCCCAGCGGTTGCAGGCCGGCTTGCAGGGTCAGGCCAATCGGCTCCCAGTTCGGGTCCTTGTCGGAGTACATGAACGTCAGGTTGCTGACCTTCGGCGACACTTTCCCAAGATCGGCTTTGGCCTTTTCCATGTCCTGCTTGAACGCCGGCAGCTTCTCGTCGTAGGCCCACATGCCTTGGGGGATCGGCCCGTTCAGCGGCTTGGCTTTGCCTTTCAGGATGCCGTTGATGATGCCGTCGTAGTCCAGGGATTCGACGATCGCGCGCCGCGCATCGGGGTTGTTCATCGGCGCTTTCTGGGTGTTGAGGTACAGCAGCGTCACCCGCAGCGACGGGTAGTCGCCGACGACGATGCCGGATTTTTTCGCCAGCGCTTCGAGCTGGTCTTCGGGCATGTCTTCGATGATGTCCAGGTCACCGTGTTCCAGCTGCAGACGACGCACGGAAGCCTCGCCGATGATCTTCACCACGACTTTTTTCAGGGTCGGCTTGGGACCGGCGTAGTAGCTGTTCTGCTCCATGGTCAGGGTCTGGCCTTTCTGCCAGTTGACCAGCTTGAACGCGCCCGAACCTGCGGTGTGGTTGGACAGGTAGGCGTCCGCGCCTTCGGTTTTCTTCGCAACGTCCGGGTTGATGATCGCCGCGCCGTTGTGGGCCAGCGTGGAGAGGAACGGCGCGTAAGGCGCTTTCAGGGTGAAGCGCACGGTCAGCGGATCGACCACCGACACGGCCATGTCCTCGGGGAAGGCGCCGGACGGGCCTTGTTTGAGTTTCATCACCCGGTCGAAGGAGAACTTCACCGCCTCGGCGTTGACCTCGGCGCCGTCATCGAATTTGTTGCCGGGCTTGAGCTTGAATTCCCAGGTCAGGTTGTCCGCCGAGGTGGTCCAGCTGCTGGCCAGCTCCCCTGCCACTTCGGTGCTGCCCTTGCCGTTTTCGACCTTGTAGGTCACCAGCCGCTGGTACGCCGGGTAGGTCACGGTCCAGTCGTTGTTGTCGATGGTCACGGCCGGGTCGAGGGTTTGCGGGTCGGACGGTTTGCCGATCATCAGGGTGTCCTGGGGCACGGCTGCGCTGGCCGATTGCCAGGCGCCGAGGCCCATGGCGGTGCAGAGGACTGCCATCGCCAGCGTGCGTGGGGTAAGGATTGATTTCATGCCGGTTCCTTGATCGTTCGGGGTCTGAAAGTTCGTCAGGTTTGTTATTGAAGCTATACCGGGCAGTTCAAGCTCACAGGCCTCAGGCCTCAGGCCTGCGAAATGACGCGCCCTGCTCTTGCGAGGTCGGGTGACGCCAGATTCAGCCGGGATTCATGGTTGTCCCGGTCGTGTGCGATGTTGCGTGATACGTGATGCGTGATGCGTTTTTAGTGAGCGGGCTGGATCGAGCCGTCGTCGATTAAGGGGTAGTCCTCGGCGTTCGGCAGTTCGTAGTGCCACCACTCGCTGTCGATGTAGGTGAAGCCTGCCGCCAGCATGATCCCCAGCAACAGCAGGCGGTTGCGCTGTATGTCGGCGGGCAGATCAGCGAAGAACTGATGGGACTGCTCGCGCATGTCGTCGAAGCCGGTGCCCATGTCCAGGGCGTTGCCGCTGGCGTCGATCAGGGTCAGGTCCACGGCCACGCCCCGGGTGTGGTGGGAACCCAGGCTGGGGTCGCGCACGTATTCGGGGTTGGGCAGCGCCTGCCACAGCAGGTATTGCGCGTACGCCGGGCGATAGGCGTCGAAGATGCGCAGGCGCAACCCGGACTGGCGCGCCAGGGTGCTGGCCTTGCGCAGACAGCGCTCGGCGTCGCGATGCAGCAGGCAGCGCGGGTCCTGGTAAATCTGCTTGCCGGCGAGGTTGTCGACGCCGGCGTAGATCAGGTCCACCTCGACCTGCAGCGCGTGGGCATCGACTTCGACGAGGGGGCTATTCACGTAACGGCACTCCAGATCAGCGTGTTCATTCATCATGTGTTGGGGGCGATGCTTCCCCCGTAGGACCGGCTTTAGCCGGGAAGCCTTATCTATTCAAACTGGCCAAACAGTTGTTGCAGCTCACGGTTCTTCGCCAGCCTCTGGTCGAGGCGGTCGCCGTATTTATCGGCCACCGCCGACACCATCAAATTGAACAGGCAGGTCAGCGGCGCCAGGGAATCCCAGAACTGCCCCACATCGGAATTGAGCTGCAGCAGATCGCTCGGGTAATCCCTGGCCCATGGGCAGTGAAAGTCGGTGATAAACGCCAGGCCTACGTTCTGTTGATGGGCGACTTCGCAGAAGGTCCGCGTCACGGCGGAATAGGTTCGGAAGTCGGCGATCACGGCGTAGGGATTTTCGAACTGGGAATTCAGTGATTCGGCGTAGGTGCCGGACAAACCATCGACGTAGTACACCTTGGGCCGGATGTACTCCAGGTGACTGAAAAACGCGTTGAGGATGCCGCGGGTGGTCTGGATGCCGACGATGAACACAGCGTCGGCGCTGTGCAGCCGCTCAACGATGCGGGCGAAGGTTTCGCCACGGGCCAGGGCGTAGACCCGCTGGATCGCTTCCAGCTCACGGTTCATCGAGCGTTCCAGTGCATCGCCCTGGGTGTTTTCTTCACGAAACGCGCCGAGCCGATCAGTGATCACCCAAGGGCTGGCGCTGTCACCGCGCAGGCTCTGTTTGACGTCGTCGATATTGCGATAGCCCAGCGAACGCAGGAAGCGCCCGACTGAAATGCCGGTGGTGCTGGTCTGCTGGGCGATGCTGTCAGCGGTCTCGAACGGCAGCTTCTGCGGATTGGCTAGCAGGTAGCCGGCGATGCGCTTACCCGTCGGCGTCAGATCGCTGAACCGCTGTTCCAGTGCATCGAGGAAGGGACGCTTTTCCATGGGAATTCCGCAGAGAGAGCCGGGTTGCGTGGACCAGAATAATGTTATCCGGCGGTCATTTTGCAACAGGATGTTAGCAACATAACATCGTGTTTCGAGATGGCACAATGATTATTTTAAGAGATTGGCGTGGGGGAAAGCGGCGTGTTTCAGGGTGGTGCGAGGTTGCGGAGGATGCGCTTTTTGGGGGCGAAAAACGGCCACCTGTATCTTTCAGAAACAAGGGTTCATCTGCAAAAGCGCACTGCAATCACAAATGAACCCATTTTGAGAGAGTATCTATTTATGCCGCGCTCTCCCCGAAGAATCGGAAAAGCACAGCGCGATCATTAACAGTCTCCCGGAAGAAGGCCTTCAACAGGATATCCACTCCGTTCTGGATGATAAGCTCAGTGGCCGGTCCGATGTTTGGATGGACCACTGAACCGTCTGAACCAAACGCCAAGTCACGATTCCCGTCTTTGAGCAACCGGACCAATCGGACATCAAGCGCTGTTTGATTATATGAGATGACCATGCGCTGTTGATCGTCGACCGCCATCAAGGCAAAGGCCTGGAGCGACGTATCAACTTCACTGACGACCCATGGCTCCCCACCCTGGAACGCTGGATCATACTCGCCGTATTTCGTCAGCTTGATAATCGCCAACTTATCCTTGCCGTCAGTGCTGTCATGAATATTCGCATGAAGCGTTACGCCATCCTCATCCCCGTACCAGACCTTTTTTAACAGGATGCTGGTGACGCCGGGCAACTCAGGAAGATCGATAATTTTGCGACCGCCTGCAAACTGCGTGTCGAGCACGCCGGCCGAGGTATATCGGGAGACAACGCCCAAGGCCCTGCCATTGTTGAAATGACCCGCCAGTGTGACACTGCCGTCGCTGCCCGCTGCGTAGTCTGCCCAAAGATCAGACGTGGGCGGAATCGCTTTAACCCCGTTATCGCCAAAACCCTTAACCGGAAGGCCGTCAACGTCGAATTTTACAAGGTGAAAGGTAGCCACTTGGCTATTGATGAGTCTGCACGGAAATAGGACGCTGCCATCCTGTTGCCGCACGGACGCGCGGACGGAATTCCAAGGGGAGAAGTATTCCTTTGTGGAGGTGTCGGCTTCACCGTCTACCTTTAACTTAAACAACTGCTTGCCGCCTTTACCGAACTTGATATCTGGCTTGCCAGTTGCGAATATCCGAATGGCGGCCGGAACGTTCACCAGAGAACCGGTACCATCTGGCTTCAGGAACTCCGAAACCCCGACGCAGGTGATAGTTGTCTCCTTTTGATCAGTGCTGAAAATAAAACCTTCGCTGTCCAGGACGGTGAAGTAAGGGTCGTCCATAAATGGATACGTGAAGCGCCCCCCATTGCCAAAATCATGATCCAATGTTCCATCCGACTTATGACGGCCGATATTACCGCTCTGGGATCCCCTTTGACCATTTTGAATTTCGTAAAAACCTTGGTCACTCTCACTTCGCGGATCAGACACATATAGTTGATAGGGGTTTAGAATATAACCACTACCGTTGAATTCAACATCTCGATCGCCCGCTTGATGAGCAGCATTGGCAGGATTCGCTTTCTTATCACTCATGATCGTTCTTCCTTGAGGATTTATTGAAACCAAAGACTATCCCCAATCAACATCTCCGTCCACTTAGAGAGATCGTTCATATTTTCAATACAGAACTGAAAATATCGAATACAAACAAAGTGTTAGCATCGGTTATAGCGAATCGCAATTATGCCAACTTCGATTCGATCTAAGCGGCAAATAAATATGACAATAAACAGCAAGTTAGTCATGAAAATCTGCTTTAACAGTAAAGGCGCTGTGCATTGCACACAGCGCCCACTCGACCCGCAGGTGGTTAACGCAAATTAGTCTTCGCCAATTCCAGCACCATATCCGCTTTACCGTTCATCACGGCCTTGAGCATGAACAGGCTGAAGCCTTTCGCCTGGGCGAGCTTGATCTTCGGTGGCATGCCCAGTTCCTGTTTCGCGGTCACGACATCCACCACCACAGGCCCCGGGTGTTCAAAGGCTTTCTTCAGGGCATTCGGCAGGTCCGCCGAGTCTTCCACGCGAATGCCCAAGATCCCCGCGCCGATGGCAATGTTGGCAAAATTGGTGCTGTTGAAGTCAGTGTCATGGGGCACATAACCGCCTGCCTGCATTTCCATCGCCACAAACCCCAGCGAGCTGTTGTTGAACACCACCAGCTTGATCGGCAGGTTCAGTTGGCGGATCGACAGCAAGTCCCCCATCAGCATCGACAAGCCGCCGTCACCGCAGAGCGCCACCACTTGCCGTTGCGGGAACGCCCCTTTCGCGCCCAGCGCCTGGGGCATGGCATTGGCCATGGAGCCATGGTTGAACGAACCCAGCAGCGAGCGCTTGCCGTTCATGGTCAGGTAACGCGCCGCCCACAGGGTCGGCGTGCCGACATCGACGGTGAAGATCGCGTCCGGGTCGGCGTAGGCGTCAACCAGTCGCGTCAGGTATTGCGGGTGAATCGGCTCGCCATGGCCTGACGGCGTGGCCAGTTCATCCAGCTCGTCGCGGGATTTGGCGTAATGATCCAGCGCCTTGTCGAGGAACTTGCGATCGGTGTGTGCCTTGAGGCGAGGCAGCACGGCGTCGAGGGTTTCAGCGACGCCGCCGGCCAGACCGAGGGCCACCGGCACGCGACGGCCGAGGGC